>JBBQPP010000128.1:0-8847 GCA_038217255.1 Bacteroidales bacterium
GCACGAAGATACTCAAGCCCATCAGCCAATGTGTATGCCATTTCAATATCGGCAGTTGCACCGGCTTCCTGCATGTGGTATCCTGAAATTGAAATTGAATTGAACTTCGGCATTTTCTGCGAAGTAAACTCAAAAATGTCGGCAATAATTTTCATGGAGAATCCGGGTGGATAAATGTAAGTGTTCCGCACCATGAATTCTTTTAGAATATCGTTTTGGATTGTTCCTGAAAGTTGTTCCAGCGTTGCTCCCTGTTCAAGTCCGGTAACAATGTAAAATGCCAGAACCGGCAAAACTGCGCCGTTCATAGTCATCGATACCGACATTTTATCAAGCGGGATTTGGTCGAAAAGGATTTTCATGTCTAAAATAGAATCGATTGCAACACCGGCTTTCCCTACATCGCCAATCACACGTGGATGGTCGGAGTCGTAGCCGCGGTGGGTCGCAAGGTCGAATGCCACCGACAAACCTTTTTGTCCGGCAGCAAGGTTTCTGCGGTAAAAAGCATTTGATTCCTCAGCAGTTGAAAATCCTGCATACTGGCGGATTGTCCAGGGCTGCATTACATACATTGATGAATACGGACCACGAAGAAAAGGCGCTACACCTGCAGCATAATTCAAATGTTCCATTCCTTCCAAATCTTCTTTTGTGTAAACTGGTTTTACCGGAATCTGTTCCGGGGTTTTCCAGTTCTTCTCGATTTTATTTTCGGCAACCCATTCTGCTGTATCTTCCTGCTGAACAGTAGCTTTAATATTTATGTCTTTGAAATTCGGTTTCATAATTTATTTTTTAATGTATCAAGATTAAAAGTATCAAGTAACAAGATTAAAAGGTGTCAGGAATTTAGATGCTTTCTGAAATTATGCATGATGATAAATTTTCAAATTCTTGTCTTGCTACTTGCTTCTATAAATCTTGCTACCCATTTTATATTCCCAATTTTTCCTGATACTCACTCAAATCTTTCAAAATATTACTCTTTACACCAATAAAATTAGTGATACCTTTTTCTTCAAGTTCTTTCTGACAAGCTGGAGCCCCAGCGATCACCAGAATTTCGTTGTTCAATAATTCGGCTGCTTTTGGGGCCAATTCAGCATATTCTTCATCGGAACTGCACAAAACAACTATATCTGCATTGGCTGCTTTTGCAGCGGCAACTCCTTCTTCAATTGTGTTAAATCCATTATTGTCGATAACAATAAAACCGGCAACAGCAAAAAAGTTGCAGCTAAACTGTGAGCGTGCTTTTCTGAAAGTCAGGTTTCCGATGGTAAGCATAAAAGCAACCGGACGTTTATTTGTTTTTGAATAAACATCGGTAGAGTAACGAAGCGCCTCAAATGCCTGAGCGCCACGATAAGGTTTAAGCGTTTGCACTTCCGCATCTTCTTCTGTTAAATCAAAGGGTTCGAATACGGAGCTGTCGAATTCTCTGGTAATTTTTTCATTGAAATTGGGGAATTGGTTTGTGCCCAAAAGATTTTCGCGGCGCAACGCAAAATTCAAATCGCGTTTTTTAGCCATTTCTTTTACTTCCTTTTGAATAAATCCCTCACGGAAAGCGGCAATAAAACCACCTTTTTCCTGCACTGTCAAGAACAAATCCCAGGCTTGTTTTACCAATGAATCTGTTAGGTTTTCAATATAATAAGAACCAGCTCCCGGATCGGAAACTTTATCGAAATATGATTCTTCTTTCAGTAATATTTGCTGGTTGCGGGCAATTCGTTCCGAAATCTCTGTCGGGGTTTCGTATATCGCATTAAATGGCAGAACAGTTATAGAATGTGCACCACCCAGTGCAGCTGACATGGCTTCGGTTTGCGTTCGGAGCAAATTTACATACGGGTCGTAAATGGTAAGGTTGTATCGGTTGGTTTCGCTGTGGGCAATTAGTTTTGCAGAGCAATCATTTTCAGGATTGTAAGCTTTTACTATTTGAGCCCAAAGCAATCGGGCAGCACGCAATTTGGCAATTTCCATAAAATAGTTGTTGCCAATTCCGAAATTAAATTTGATGGTTTTTGCAACATCATCAATGTTCAATCCAAGTTCGGTAAGTTGAGTTAAATATTCAGCTCCAATTGCCAGCGAAAATGCCAGTTCCTGAACGATTGACGAACCACTGTTTGCGAAAAATTTTCCGTGAACAGCAATTATTCTGAATTTAGGAAGTACTTTGGTTTTTTCAATAATCGGCTTTAATTTCGAAATGGCATTTTTCGCAAGTTTGCCTTTTAATATAAATGTGCCAATTGGATCGATTGATGCCGAAGCAAGTACATTTTTATTTTCCCATTTTCCTTCGTCAACATATTCAGCAAAAAGTTCTGAGCAAATGCCTGAATCTCCCGGGAAAACACAATTTACTTCGGCGGCTTCCAGACAGATATCCTTTAACAAAACATTTATATTTTCTTTGGATATATTATCACAGTTGGTAAAATAGAAACCAAGGGAAGTTACCCCTTTACCAAGGACTTCGAGCGCTTTTTTATTGGCGGCTTCAAAATCGGATACAAAAATGTTTTGACGTATCAACCAGTCGTTGCCGGTTTTTTTGTTTCCGCGTATATATGGAAATTCTCCGGGCAAAGTATCTAAGTATTTTAAACTTTCCAGGTTTTCCTGGCGGTAGTAAGGGCGGACATTGAATCCTTCGTAAGTTTTCCAAACGAGTGCCCTTTCGTAATCTTTGCCTTTTAAATCGGCTTTAATTTTTGCTTCCCATTCATCGGTTGTAACAGGTGCAAAATCGGCGAAAAGTTTTTGCTCTTTTTCTGTCATGTTGAAAATTATTTTGAAAATCGAAGTGCAAAAATAGGTGAAATAATTAACAGACTATCAGAACAAATGGGGTTTCTAAATCAGTTATGCAAAATTTCACAATTAGATAACTATTTCAAAAAGAGTTTGAATTATACGTATTAAACAATTTTTGAAGTTCTTATGATTTAAATTGGGACGATTTATTACATTCATTTTATACTGTTTAGTCGATCCTCTTTTTAAGAAATTTTGTATAAACAATTGAAGTAGTAATTAAAATAATTGCAAGAATCAAAAACACTAATATTCGTAGGCTGATATTCATGCTTTTCAAGTCAACAAATACAAGGTTTAACGCCGAAGCAACCATTGTTGCAATGGCCAGCCACCTGTATTTTATGTTTTTTATTAAATGTCCGAGTATAAAAAAAAGTATTGCTGCCACTATCCACGAAACCGTAACGAATGAAGCTGCGACCGCGTGATGAAGTGCTATCAAAGTCATTATAAATCCTGAAATCAGGTATAAATTTCTTATAAATTCAGTTTTCAGGTTTAATCTTTCTTTTTTCCAGTTCATTACACGGGCAGTTATAAATGCAACCAGCATAAACGAAAAATTGGTGCTGTTATAACTTGCAGGATCTTTTAAATAGAAAATCATCAATAAAATAAAGAGGATTGTATTCATTACTACCAGAAACCGCGAACGAAACCACAAAGCCATTGAAACCACCAAAAAACTTTGTACCGACAGCAGCATGTAGGCTTTTGGTAACAGAAAAATTCCATAAAAGGAAATGCTCATTGTTATAAATCCGTAAATGGCATAAATGGGTGCAGCTATTTTCAGGAAAGAACGTGATTTGAGTATTACCGAATAAACGAGGCAAAAAAGTGAAATAGCTGCGAAAATTAACACATAATTATTTTGAAAAAAGGAGATAATATTGATAATCAAAACAATTGAAAAACCAATGCCATTCCAAATGATAGCCGCGACCAAAACATCATCTAAAATGTTTTCTTTTTTTCGAATGATTGCGAGCATGGAAAAAATAAGTCCGGAAATAGTTAAATAAACCAATCCAAATTCATGGGATACCCTTAATACAGCTTCCCCGGAAATAAAAGGATTATTCAACAACCAATTTAAATGCATAAAATAGACAAGGGAAATAAATACGAAGACAACTTTTGTCCAGCCAAAACGGTAATAAACAATGACTGATATTACGGAAACAATTGATGTTATACCAAGTAAAAAAAAGGTTGAATTACTTACAATACCTGTAATTAAAGCCATGAATAAAGCCAATCCAGCCATGAACTGCGATTCTTTGCGGATGGCGATTATAAAAAGAACTCCTACTGTCAATATTATAAGAAGCAGTGCAAGTGGTGTATTTTTGATAATCGGATTATCCTGAAAGAAATGGAGACGGAGGGTGAGATAAAACAGGATGATGTGTCCGTTGTAGTAAAGTAATTTCGACAAGTAAGAGTATGCTTTTGCAGTGTAATAAGCACTTGTGTAAATTACTGCGACAGAAGCATATCCAGCAAGAACTGTTAAAAACAAATTATTAGATTTTTGCAGACTCTGGATTAAAAATATAATACCAAAAAGTAAAATTATATTTCCAAGCCAAGCCATTCCATATTCTCCAACCCCGAATTCAATTGATCCTTTAGGTTTAAAATTGAAATTAATTTCAAAATCAGACTCAGGTTGAATAATTTCTTTTTTATCTGTTTGTACTGTCAGCCCCGTAGTACTTTCAAGCGAATTTTCAACGCGGGTTAACCGTTCATTTAATGCATTTAACTCATTTCTGAGGCTTTCCAATGTGGGGGAATCAGATTTTTCAATGTTCATAATGAATCTCCTATTATTTAAGTTCAAGAAATTCAAGTCCTCAAAATTTAGCTGAGATACTTTAAGGTACTTCCTCTTCCCCTAGTTTTTTCCAGGGTGGCACCAACCAAAGGATAAATGAGAGAATGAGAAATGGCATAATCATCCATACAAGTGCCATCCAAAATCCCTCTAAACCGACCATTCCTAATTTAAAACTGGTAAATCCAAGGAAACTTTTTGAAAATAGTTGTCCTCCGATTACTACATTCCAACGCATGAAGAACACCCCAAAAAGGACAAGCATGCTTGTAATCAGGTAAATTGGTTTTCTTATTTCGGATTTTGGCCGGTATATTCTGAAAATGCCGAGTATAATGATTGGGATAACTGTTCCAATCAATCCCTGGAAAATAAAAAGTGTATAAGTTAGTTTTCCGGTAACCAGCATGTGCAGTATTTCAAATGATTCTTCGGCTTCGTAAATACGATGAACCTGGTCGAGTGATTCCAAAGTAAAATCAAGTACCAACATTAAGAACAAATATTTCCCAACTTCATCCAAACAGGGCATATCAATTTTTACTTTTCGAATCCACGATACTATCATATATAAAAACATGACCAAAGCAACACCTGAAACCATGGCTGATAATAGGAAAATGACCGGCATCATTACGGATGACCACCAGGGATTTGCTTTCACGGAGCCAAAAATAAAACCAACATATCCATGCAACAGGAATGCAGAAGGTACACCAATTACGGTAACAATATACCCGAGCTTTTCATCCCAGGCAATAGCTTTTGGAGAGAGGTCGGTTACTCCAAGGGTTAGTATTTTATATATCCTTCTTTTAAAACCTGTTGTTTGTTGCGACCAAAGGACAAGGTCACGACGATAATCAAACCAGATTTCCAGTAAAAGTACAACCATGAGGTACCATAAATAGACAAACCCAAAAATAGCCATCGCTGAACTAAAATGCGGAGTCATCAGGATTTCGTAAGCCCTGGAGGGGTGCCCCAGATGTGAAATCAGTGGTAACCCTGCTACAAGCAAAAAGGCTAATGCTGTTAAAAGTGCCAGATGGTATGTTGGGCGAAGGACTTTTACCTTAAAGACCCGTTCGAGAGAAGCAAGAATAAAGGCTCCTGCAACCAATCCGGTAATATAAGGGTAAAGGACAATAAGTATTCCCCATTGTAGTTCTATTTCGTTCGGATAAATGTATCCGTCCACATGTCTCAATATTTCATATAAATGTTCCATATTATCGTACCTCCGAGCTTAATCCGTTATAAAATAATTTTGAACCGGTATTTAAATGTGGTTTCAAAACCTGCGTGGTATGGTTTTGAAGGAACTTGTGCAGCTCATCGTTCTCATCGTGGAGATCGCCGTAGATTCGGGCGCCGGTTGGACAAACTTCGAAACAGGCGGGCTTTAATCCTTTTTTTAACCGGTGGTAGCATAAAGTACATTTGCCAGCTGTTTTTTTCTCCGGATGGAGGTACCGGCAACCATATGGGCAGGCTTGAACGCAATAGCTACAACCCATGCAATATTTCTCGTCAACCAGCACAACGCCTTCAGGACTTACAAATGTTGCACCGACCGGACAAACCTGAACACAGGGAGATTTGTAGCACTGGTTACACATTTTAGGCACGAAAAAGGTCTTGAAAATTTCCTCTTCAGGAATAGTTTGCGTAAAACCATCGATTCCGCCGTTTGGAGAAACAACCACTATCTCACCATCATTTTTAATCGTATATTGTTCCACCCATGATCTGAAAAAGAAGGGTTCTTTGGGAACATTATTTTCCGCTTTGCATGATTTGGCGCACATCCCGCAACCGATACATTTCTCAATATCGATACCGATTCCATACCAGGGTTTGGTAAGATCTTCAGGTTCGCCAGCTGCAAATATGATTGCATTAAACGGTTCCAACGCCGATGTGGCCAAAATAGTTCCGGCCAATGCGGCAGTCTTTTTCAGAAAGTTTCTTCTTGAATCTTTTATTCTTTCAGTTCCCATACGGCATGCGGATTATGACAATCGATACAATTTTCCTTTTCGGGATGATGTTCTTTTATATCGATCTGGTTAATTATTTCAATTTTTCTCGCTGAATTTAAACTGTGGCAACGACCACAAAATACTCTTGAACCGTCTTTTACAAGAAATTCTTTAATTTCATAGTCCTCTCCATGTTTGGCATTCGGACCATGACAAATCTCACATGACAATCCTGCATGTGCATCTGAAGCCAGTAATTCGGCTTCTGTATCATGACATTCAATACAAACCGTTTTCCCTGCATAATTTATAGGAAGAGCACCAATCTCATCAATGGAATCGGCCCGGTAATGTCCATATTTCCCAAACGACTCAGGAATTAAAAAATGACGGGCAACCAGAAATAGAATTATGAAAACTGCAAAAAGGGGAATTAAGGTTTTAAGTTGTACTGGCATATTCTAAAATCTTAATATTTGGTAGGTTAAATCTATGTTAATTATTTGCTTAATCACTGCGTGGATTGTATGATATATGTCAATTATTATACGGACATAAAATTTAGTTTCATAGCAAAAACGTAGGAGTGATTAAAATTAACGCCAAAATAATCATGATGAATTATTGTTAACATTAATTAACATATTCCTATACCCCTTTAAATACAGGGTTGTGTAAGTATATTGTAAATAATGTTTAATAATAAATATTAAAACATGAACATAAATTGTTTAACTTTGTCTATATTTGCATAAACAAAATGAAAACAATTACAATTTCAGAAACAGAAAATTAGAGAACAATTTAAAACAGAAAAAAATTAAAATTTAGAAATTATGAAAACAATTGAGAAATTAAAAACAATGAAAACAAAATTCAACTTAGTTCCGGTTATGTTGATTATTACAGCTTTGTTTTTCTCATCGTGCAGCGATGACGAAAACATGTCGGAACCAGTTGAAAAAAATGTTGTTGAGGTAGCCGCTGAAGCCGGACAATTCAGCATTCTTATTCAGGCAGCTCAAAAAGCGGGTTTGGCTGAATATTTAAGTACCCAGGATGGAATCACTGTTTTTGCACCAACCGATGCGGCATTTAAAAGTTTATTGACTGATTTGGGAGCAACTTCTTTAGATGATATTCCGGTCGCCGATTTAACAAACATTTTGCTGTACCATGTTATCGGTAGTAAAGCAATGTCGTCAGATTTGAAATCAGGTTATTATCCAACGCTTTCGAAATACGGTGAAGACAACATTTCAATGTACATTAATCTTGCTGAAGGGGTTTCAATAAACAAAAATACTAAAGTTACTTCGGCTGATGTTTCAGCTAAAAATGGTGTAATACATGTAGTTGACAAGGTTATTTTACCTCCCACAGTTGTGAATTTAGCTCTAGACAACGATAATTTTACAATACTTGTTCAGGCAGTTGTAAAAGCAGGCTTAGCTGATGTTTTGAGCGGTACGGGACCTTTTACAGTTTTTGCACCAACGAACGACGCTTTTAATGCATTGTTTGCACAACTTGGAATTTCAGGAATAAATGATTTGACTGCTGAACAGCTAATACCAATTCTTACTTACCACGTTGTTTCGGGGAATGTGTTGAGCAAAAGCCTGACAAATGGGAAAGTGGGAACCTTAAACGAAGGTAAAAGCCTGACAGTAAATTTAAATAGTGGTGTGAAAATAAATGACAGCGAAGTTATTGCAGCGGATATTCAAGGCTCAAACGGAGTTGTTCACGTAATAAACAAAGTTTTAATTCCGGAATAATATCATAAAAACAAACAAAAACAATTATTAAAATTTAAAATTTAGAAATCATGAAAACAGTAAAAACAATTGCAGCAGGGATTATTTTAATGTCATCAGTATTTGCAGTAAATGCAAGCGAAAATTTGAGAAGTTCAGAAGTAAGGATTCACGTAGCGGATTATGAATTAAAAGTTGAGCCGTGGATGGTTGCAACGGAAACTTTCGAGGCTAAAAAGGCCGATGCTCCGGCGGGCACAGTGGTTGACATTGCAGTGGCCAATTCCGATTTCAGTATTCTGGTTGAAGCAGTAACAAAAGCAGGTTTGGCAGGCGCCTTAAGTGCCGAAGGACCATTCACCGTTTTTGCACCAACAAACGAGGCTTTTAAAGCGCTTTTCAAACAACTCGGGGTTAGTGG
>JBBQPP010000129.1:0-8837 GCA_038217255.1 Bacteroidales bacterium
TAACGTATGTTATCATTTTGAAATGTATGTTAACCTTGGCAACTCATGCCGGTTTGCAACCGATGCTTTAGGTGTTTATTTTTCACCAGTTAACATTTGGGTAAATGGTAATTCTTATTTGCCTCTCGTTCCTCAAATTAATAATTCAACCGGAATGCTTAGTGATACTTTGGGATGGACTTTAATAGCGGACAATTATCTAGCGGCAGGAGGCGAAAATTATATAGTAATCGGAGATTTTAAGAACGACTCAAATACTGCTGTTGTAATTGTTGACAGCACTCAAACACTAAATTTATTCTCGTATATTTTTATTGATGATGTTTCACTCACTTCATGTACCACAGGAATAAATGAACTTACTGCAACTGACGAAATAAAAATATACCCAAATCCTCTAATGGACAAACTAAACATTAACGTAAATAACACAGAGCTTTCTGAAATTATTCTTTACGATATTACTTCAAGAAAACTTTTACAACAAAAGTTTATAAACTCTATATCTTTAAATACTGAACAACTTGCAAAAGGTATTTATCTTTATGAAGTGAGAAACAAAAATGGTGTGTGCAAGAAAGGAAAAGTTGTGAAAGATTGAAGAGACACAGTTCATAGTGTGAGTATAACTGCTGATAACAAAAAGATAAATGCAAATTTTTAAAAGAAGGGCTCCCGCTGAAGGGCGGGACAAGTTTTGATAGGTAAACGAACAGTTCCCGCTTTGGCGGGACAGGTCGTGCTTCTAACAAACATTGTGGGTAATCGAACAGTTCCCGCTTTGGCGGGACAGGTCGTGCTTCTAAACCCTTCTTTTAAAAACTTCATTTATCCCCGAAACGTTATCTGCAACTCTAAAACTCCCTGCTAACATCAAACTGACGAGCATTTAACCAACAGACGAAACCCAAAAAACCGAATCCGACAGACACCGTTTGAACAGAAAGCCACCCCTTCGTGTTTTCATTTTTTTTCCCACCGCACAAAAAATTTTAAAATTCTTGCCAACGCTCAAAACACACTTTCATTTTTTTCTCCATCACACAAACCCACCGCAGAAAAAAATGAAAGAGAGTTTTCCCCAACGCTCTGTTAAACCGATAGCACCGACAATTCAGTTACCCGAAAATTATTTCTTCTCCCTAAAATATTTCAACACCAATCCGATTTGCCCCAAGTGGTAAGCATCGTGATGAATCAAACCCCTGATGTAATAATCAAAACTTACATTTTTGAAATTGTCTTTAGTAGAAAGAAAACTATCAGTTTTCGTTTTCAAAAACTCAATCAATAATTCTTGCGATTCGTTAAACTCATTCAGCAATTGGAAAAACCCATCTTGCTTTAGCGTTTCAAGTTTCTTCCAGTTATCAGGACTTTCCGTTGTAACCGAAGGAGATTTTTTTTCTTTCACTCTCTGTAAAATTTCCTTTCGCCAAACAATTAAGTGAGATAAAATTTCAGCAACCGAATGAATATCTTCTTTCGGTTTGCTAAACGCCAAATCTTCGGGCAACTCTTTTAGTTTACTTTCAAAAGTTTCTTCAATCCACGGTTCACCGCTGAAAAGTTCAGTCAATTGAGTAATGTAATTTTGAATGAGTTTGTTTTCTTTCATCATTTCAAGAAAAAATAATTGCTAAAAATTTATTTCCAAATTTTCTAAAGCGAAACCGAAAGTGTCTTATTCACAATCTTCCATTCACCGTTAAATTTCAGCAACGATAAACAATCAACCGAATTTGCAAACTCAATTTTCGCAACTGCCGTTATGCCTGACACATCAAGGACTGTTATTTTATATTTTCTTTGAGCAGGGTTTTCAATTTTTGATATTCTATTCCACCAATCCGAAAGTGTTAGTGACTTCAATAAACCTTCCTTAGTCACTGACATCAATTTAGCATCAGGGTGAAACGCTTTTAAAATCGCAGTTGAATCCTGTTTATCAGTAACACTGATATAATTTTTTAATACATTTTCTATAGCACTTTTTTCATCCTCTATTGTTTGTGCTGATGCACCAAGAGGAAGAATTGCAATCAGCAATAACCATGTGTAAGACCGTAAATTTTTCATATTGTTTTTTTTAATTTTTATGTTAATTAATATTTTTTCATTTTGATTTTTCAGGCGCAGGAGTTCCGTTACCACCGTCAACAACAAATTTCCAACTTGCGTCATTTTGTTTTTTCCAAACCGTATAATAGTTTCCATAGTAAACAGAATCACGAGTTACAAATTTCCAGTTTCCCAATGTGTAACCTAACTCACCTGACTTTGCCGCCTCTGCTTTAAACGGCTCCCAACTGATTTCTTTTGTTTCAGTTTTGTCCGACCAATATTTTACCAATGCCTCTTTTCCGATTACAGGAAGTTTCCCTTCTTTAGGTATCACCACACTATCATCAGCATACAGCAACAGCGTCTTATAAAATCCTTCCTTCGCAGCCATATCACTCATTGTTTTATCAGCAGTAATTATTTCTTGTGTTGCCTGTTTGCTCAAATCACTTTGCTGTTGCGAGCAGGAAGAAAAAAGAATCAAACCCAAAAATATTTTTTTCATTTTCATTTTATTTAAGACCGTTTCACACTAAATGTTTTCGTAAACTTCAAAATAAAAACTTGTTGCGCCACCGAAGGCAAAGGCGGCTCATACCTGTTAAGCGAGGTATTTACATTCGGATTGTAAACAATGTATAAATCAGTTCCCTCTTTTGGATTATATCTGAAACGCAAATTTGAACCAACCACTTTTGAAACATCATCATACTGCACCAGTCCAGTCAATGAAAAAATTGTGTTGAAACAATAAACAACATTCGCAGCAATTAAATGGCTTGTATATTTTCCGTTCCCGTTATCCGAAAACGAAGAAGGAAAATTTATTTCAGTGAACAAATAATTTAATTTAATACTGATGTGCTTATTGACACCACCATACAATTCAGGTGCAACAGAATATCGTTGACCGCCATAAAATTTATCCGCAGTAATGGTTGCCGAATAAATCAACCTTTTATTCTTCGGTGATTCAAAAGTAAAATTTTCAGCCCACATATAATAAAACTTACTTGGCAGTGTAATGTGTTCTGTAAAGTGCCAGTCAAATGGCAGATAGTCCCTATTATAAACAACTAAATAATTACTGAACAGCATTCCGTTTTTAAAACTCAACGATGGCTTTATTGCATAATTATTTGTTTCAAGATATTGCTTGCCTGTTGTCCTCTGCTTAAAATATATTTCAGAACCTAAATCAAAATAATTCAATGCTTTTTTATTTTTTATCTGCCAAGTGTAGCCGTTAAAAGCATAAGCAGAATTAAATCCTCTGTCAGCATAAAACCCGCTCATCGGGTTAAAATTTTGTTCCGATGAAGTCATAGAAATAAAATTACTGTACCCATAACTTACATTTCGTATCAGTATCGCATTGTAAATCATACTTTGGTTAAACAGTTTTGGCTGATTGATGTCATGAGTTCCCACCACATTAAAACCATAAGTCCACACATCATTCAGACGATGCAGAAAATCAAAACCTAAAGTTTGATTGGAAATTGAATCACCGTTTGTTGTCATTCGGTTGGCGAAAAATCCGCTTGTGTAACTTCCGTTCTTAAACAAATCCCGATGCAGATGCACCACACTAAAGTTTTCAGGATTAACGCCCGCTGACTTCAATCCTTGTGTTTGCATATTTAGCGCACCGACTTGCCAACCTTTTGATTTTCCCGTTAGCCGAAGTCCGCCAACAATCGGAATCATATAACCGTTCTCAATTCCTATATCTCTTGAATTAAATAGTTCCGCATCTCCGGCAACACCAAATTTCAAATAGTCATTTGCCTCTAAAAAAAATTGTCGCTTCTCTGGTAAGAGAATATTAAATCGTGTAAAATTAAAAACCCTGTTATCCGCTTCCGCTTGCGCAAAATCAGTATTCAATGTTGCGTCAAGTGTAAAGTTTTTACTGATACCAATTTTTGCATCACCGCCAATGTTGCTAAGTATTCTGTCAGCAGTTTCATTTTTTAAAAAATTATTTCTGAACATAAAGTCAGTTGTATTTTCATACTTTGTTTCATTAGTATTCAAAGTATTTACAGAAGAATAATTTGCTTTAATATAAGGAGTAAGATACATCGGCTTCACCGCTTTCAAATCTTTAAAAACAATTTCCGATTCTGTATTCACACGCCACACCATGTTACCTAAATTACTTTCACACTTCGGAAAAATAACCACTTCATTTTTTCTTCCAATCTGCCTCACCACTTTAAAACCCATCACTATTTCTTCTTTCGTTTGAAAACGCAAAGACGAAAACGGAATGCTGAATTCCGTTGCATACCCACCATCAAATTCATGAACTTTCACATCCCAAAAAGTATTGTAGGCAGAATTAAATGTTGCTCCGTTGTCACTCACTTCTTCGTCAAACCTTGCCCCTGCAACATTTGTAAAGAAGAGCAGCGCATGTGATTTGTCATTGTATGTATCAAACATCAAACTCACTCCGTCATCATTTCTGAAATACTTATCCCTCTGAAATCCCGACACAATATATTTTCCAACCGAATCAAAACAAGTTACTGCCACATACAAATTATCATTGTCATACAGCACCCGTATTTCAGTTCGCACACTTGGCGCAGACCCTGGAACAGGTTGTGCCTGCATAAAATCAGTTAGTGGTTGAGCTTGGTTCCATCCATCTTCATCCACCGCACCATCAACTTTTATTTGTGAAGTGGTTCGTGTTGCAGTCAGCCGTTCAATCATTGCATTTTGTGCAGCACATATTTGAATAATTGAGAAAAATAAAATAAGTGTTGAAATACTTCGTTGCATGTTTTTCCTCTGATAATTATTTCTGCAAATGATTTTCATATTCTATAATTTACTTCTCTTGTAACCATACAAAAAGTAAATTGCCAATCCTGCAACCATCCAAACAATAAACCGAATCCATGTCATTACAGGTAGAGATAGCATCAACACGAATGAACAGACAATTGACAATATCGGAATAAATGGAACCCAAGGTGTTCTGAACAACGGCTTGGGCATATTTTTTTGTTTCCTGATAAAAATTATTCCACCTGCCACCACCACAAAAGCAAATAAAGTTCCGATGCTTCCCATTTCTGCTACCACTTGCAGAGGAACAAAACCCGCAACTAAAGCCACAAATACACCTGTTATCATAGTTCCTCTGTATGGCGTTTTATATTTCACATGCAATTCCGAAACCCATTTAGGTAAAAGCAAATCACGGCTCATAGAAAAAAATATTCGTGATTGCCCCAAAAGATTTACAAGACATACGCTTGTAATACCGCACAATGCGCCAATCGTAATAAACAAGGCAGCATAAGTTTGAATAAAGTGATTTGGAATTTTACTGAAAGCATATACCATCGGAGCGCCTTTATCAGCCGTGCTCAAATCATTTAATGTAAGTGTGCCATCACATTTTACAAGCCCTGTAAATGTTGCAGCCATCAAAATATAAAGCACAGTGCAAATGAGCAAACTTAAAATGATAGCCCTTGGAACATCACGCTTCGGATTCTCTGCTTCTTCACTCGTAGTAGAAACCGCATCAAAACCAATGTAGGCGAAGAAAATAACAGCAGCACCCATAAAAATTCCTGACCATCCGCCAAAACCATTTTGCGGAACATTTCCAAACCAACTTGAAATCCATTTCCATAATTCAATTGTTTCAAAACTATTTCCTGCAATTGAAGCAGCCTCTGGTTTATACACAGGAACAATTGGGGACCAGTAAGCCGTATTTACGTAGTAAAGCCCAACAGCAATAAAAAATATAGCAACTACAATTTTTATAACAACAATCACATTATTTACTCTTGTGCTTTCTTTAATTCCTACTATCAGTAGCAATGTGATTAATAAGACAATAACAACAGCAGGGAGATTGATCAGGCCCGGAGATACTTCAAAAGGAGAACTTGTCCATTCAGGAGGTAAATCACCAAGCCCGATTAACTTTAACAGCTTCACAAAATAGGCAGACCATCCAATTGCTACTGCTGATGTAGCAATGCCGTATTCAAGAATTAAATCCCAACCGATAATCCATGCTATCAGCTCACCTAATGTTGCATAAGAGTATGTGTAAGCGCTCCCTGAAATTGGGATGAAAGATGCAAATTCAGCATAACATAGGGCTGCTAAGATGCAGGCAATTCCACAAAAAATAACGGATAGAATCAAGCCAGGACCAGCATTTGAAATTGCGACTTTTCCTGTCAAAACGAAAATGCCAGTTCCAATTACACAACCGACACCAATAGCAATCAAAGAAAATAAGCCAAGTGTACGCTTTAATCCTTGTTCACCTGTTTCGCTTTCATTCACTAAATCAATGATGGATTTCTTTCGGAATAATTTGTTTATCTCCATTGTGATTTAAATATTTCTGCAAATGTTTTCAATCAACATCAAAACCGAAATGCTTTTTCTACCAAGCGTTTCTCTGAATCTTTGAACAGTTTGTTTTTGTATTTGATGTGAAAATGCTTTCCGTCAGAATATTTACTATCTACTGAAAAATAATTTTCTTCTGTAAGATGTTCTCAAAGTTCTTTGAGTTGTTCTTTCCAAAAGTTGAAACGAATATTTTACAGCAATACAAAAACTCCTTTGCTGAATCACTTCAAAAATTCAATAACTTTGCCTCTAAAATGTTTCAAAACTTTAACATAAAAGAGTTCTTCCAACAGAACAAGAAACAAATTTTTGTTTCTATATTTCTATTTTGGTTCATCTTCGCATTACTCATTTTAATTGAAGATGAAATTGCTTTGCGGATTGCAAACATGAAAGCCGACCCTGTTGACCGCTTACAATACTGCATCCGTTTTGCTTTGTGGACTTTACTCACACCGCTTGTAATTTTTCTTGCTGTAAAATTTCCAATCCGCAAAACTTTTTTACTTCGTGATATTGCAAAACATTTTTTGCTTGCATTACTTTTTATCACTCTTGAATTTTTTATTGAGATTCCGATTGTAAGATTCGCTACACTTCATATCACGGGTAAATTTCCACCAGTTTTAGATTATGCAGCCGTCTTTATTTTTAAGTTGAATATTTATTTGCTCTTGTATTTCTTAATTGTCGGCACTACTTATCTTGTCTTGTATATTGAAAGTAGTAACCGTTCTAACATTCTTGCAAAAGAAACCGATATAAAAAATCAACAACTGCAAACACAATTAGCAGAGGCAAAACTTAGTTTGCTCAAAATGCAACTTGACCCTCACTTTCTTTTCAATACACATCACTCCATTGTCAGTTTGATGTTGAACAATGAAAACGAAAAAGCAATAAAGATGCTTACCAAATTAAGCGATTTGCTTCGCCTAAGTTTGGAAGACCAGCAACAAACCATTTCATTGGAACGGGAAATTCAATTACTCAAATTATATCTTGACATTCAGCAAATCCGTTTTCACGACCGCTTAAAAATTTCATTCAACATAGAACCGAAATCACTTTCACAAAAAGTTCCTTCATTCATTTTGCAACCGCTTGTAGAGAACGCAATCAAGCACGGCATCTCTGTTTCATCTAATCCAAGCAACATAATTATTGAAACAAAATTTTCAAACGGCAAACTTATTTTAAGTGTAGAGAATGACGGAACAACAATTGATTTCAAAAACTTTCAGGAAGGAATCGGAATTGCAAACACAAAAGAACGGTTGCATCAACTTTACAACAGCCAGTCAAAATTTGAGTTAAAGAATTTATCTAACGAAGGAGTAATCGCCACCATTTCACTTCCAATAAATTAACCAATGGAAAAATCCGAAACCATTATCAAAGCCATCATTGCCGATGATGAATCGTTGGCGCGAAATGTTATTAAAAAATATTTGTCAGCATTTCCACAAATAAAAATTATTGCAGAATGTGAAAACGGTTTGATTGCATTGAACAAGATTAACGAACTAAAACCCGATTTAATTTTTTTGGATATTCAGATGCCAGAGTTAGACGGCTTATCACTGCTCAATGAATTACCACAACTTCCTTTAATAATTTTCACAACTGCTTTTAATCAGTATGCAATCAAAGCATTTGAAATAAATGCTGTTGATTATCTTTTGAAACCATTTGACAAAGACCGTTTCGCACAGGCAATTCAAAAGGTGATTGAACAAAAAAGTTCTCCTGCTCACATTCAGAAACAAATAAAAGATTTACAAAATTCGCTTGACGAAGTTTTGAAAGCAGATAAAAAATTTACTTCCCGTATTCTCATAAAAGGAAAAGACGGATATTCTTTTCTCAATGTGCAGGACATCATTTGGTTTGAGGCATACAGCGACTATGTAAAAATTCACATCAAAGAAAAATTCTTTCTGAAAAATATTTCTTTGAATGAATTGGAAACAAAATTAAATCCCGAAATTTTCATTCGTATTCACCGCTCCACAATAGTAAACATTGCTTACATCAAAGAGATGAAACCATATTTCAATGGAGAATATTATATCTATTTGACCAATGGAGAAAAATTAAAACTAAGCCGTAGTTACAAAGACAAACTAAAAATTATTATTGACGAAAGCATTTAAACGCTTTGCAGAATAAATAAAACGCACCAAAGAAAATATCTTTCTTTTCATAGAAAACCCGTTTTCCGCTTTAAGTAATCGCTTCACCTTTGAGCATTATTTAAAAACAAAAAGTGGCAAAAAGCAAATCAGGTTTTCCGTCAAGCATTCCTTACATCATAGGAAATGAGGCAGCAGAGCGTTTCAGTTTCTATGGCATGAAAGCCATACTCA
>JBBQPP010000130.1:0-8745 GCA_038217255.1 Bacteroidales bacterium
GTTAACCAAAACATGCAAAGATCCAATTGTTTCGAGGCAGCCCCTTTTTCCGCAAATACACAAATCGCCTTCGTCAACAAATTTTGTATGTGAAAGCTCACCTGCAAAACCTGTAGATCCGTTGTATAATTTTCCATTAATAATCATGCCCATTCCAATTCCCCAACTCCAGTTCACAATAACAGCATTCGAATGACCTTTCGCTTTTCCAAATATATATTCACCATAGGCCTGCATCCGTGCATCATTATTTATATAAACCAATTTTTGGAACTTTGCTTCAAGCCGTTCTTTTACATTCGAAAAATTCTTGTTTTTGATTGTATAGTTTATTCCAAGAGTTTCATCAATCAAACCAGGCATGGTTAACCCAATACCAAAAATCCGACTTTCATCAATACCTGATTCCTTAATTAAACTTTGAGTTGTAGTATAAATTTTTTCTACAAGATTATCATCGTCAATGGATGTATCGAAATATGCCAGTGAAGTTACCGGCTTGTTGTGTGAGTTGTAGATTATCATTTTTGCACTGTACCTTCCCAATTCGCAAGCAATAACATATATTGATTCATCAAGCAATCTAAACATCACAGGTTTTCGACCCCCACTTGAAACTCCGGTGCCCCAGGCTTCAACAAACTTCATTTCAGTTAATTCGTTCAACAATGCCAATGATGTTGGAAGACTAACTCCTAGCTTTTTACTTAATGCAGAACCAGATAACGAATCATGACGATAAAGCAAATCCAAAATTTTCTTTTTTTGCCTGTACTTTTTAAGGTCGTTACCCACAAGATCCAGCTTTTTTATGTCTTCCGAAAAAATCATCTCAAATAGTTTCCTGTTAAATCAAAATAATAATCGGTGCAATTTAAGGCATTATTTTTACGAACACCAAATAATTGTTAAATTATTTTAATAAGTATTAATTTTTTACCAATTATTATAGCAAGACTATTTTGTCTTAATATTTGCAAGCTAATAAACCAATCTACTATTTAATTGAAAGTTGTTCGCGATAAATTATGGGAACTTAAACAACAGGAAACCATTTCAAAACGAAGATTTTTATATTTGTAATCAAATTCAGTTTTCTTTTTATTAAAATTGCAATCATGTTCAAATTAACTTTTCATATAAACATTCTCGTCATGAACCAAAAATTAACTCGTTTTTTATTAATCCTGTTTGCATTTACAGGAGTTTTCGGTTGTAACAAGCCACAAAAACAAGAATCCCAACGCCCCAACATCATCTATATTATGAGCGATGATCACGCCTATCAGGCAATCAGCGCCTATGGTTATGGATTGAACGAAACGCCAAACATCGACAGGCTTGCTACGGAAGGCGCTATTTTTACAAAAGCATGTGTTACAAATTCGATTTGTGCACCCAGTCGTGCAGTTATGCTTACAGGGAAACACAGTTTTATTAATGGAAAAGTTGATAACATGTTGCCATTTGACTGGGATCAGGAAAATTTCCCGAAAATATTGAGGGCAAACGGTTATCAAACCGCGATGATCGGAAAAATTCACCTCAATGGAATTCCTCAGGGATTCGATTTTTCAATGGTTTTAGAAGGACAAGGTCATTATTACAATCCCGATTTTTTTGTAGATGGCCAAAAGAAAAGGATTGAAGGTTACTGCACTGAAATAATTACCGAAACTGCGCTCGACTGGTTAAAAAATAAACGTGACCAAACAAAACCTTTTTGCTTGTTGTATCACCAGAAAGCACCTCACCGCAACTGGTTGTCGGCACCAAAATATGTAAACCTGTATGATGATGTAACATTTGATCCACCTGCAAACTATTTTGATGATTATGATGGACGTGGCAGGGCTGCTCACGAGCAAGAAATGGAAATTGCAAAACATGCCATGTGGGGGCACGATTTCAAACTTATTGTTGATCCAAATGGCGACACAACAGAGTTTTATAACGACATTAAACGAATGAACCCTGAACAACGCGCCAACTGGATGGCCGCCTACGAAAGTGAAAACCAGGAATTTCTTGCCAAAAAACTAACAGGAAAAGAACTAGCACTTTGGAAATTTAACCGCTATATTAAAGATTATTTGCGTTGCATTAGATCGGTTGATGACGGAGTGGGTGAAGTGTTGAATTATTTGGAAGAAGCCGGATTGACCGAAAACACAATAGTTGTTTACACTTCCGACCAAGGGTTTTATTTGGGCGAACATGGTTGGTTCGACAAGCGTTTTATGTATGAAGAATCATTCAAAACACCGCTTTTGATGCGCTATCCGAAAGAAATAAAACCGGGCACAAAAATCGACAAGCTGGTCCAGAACCTCGATTTTGCGCCAACTTTCCTTGATTATGCAGGAATTGAAATCCCTGCTGATATGCAAGGCGAATCTTTCAGGAAACTTGTAAGTGGCGAAACAAGCGAATGGCGCGATGCAGTGTATTATACTTATTACGAATATCCATCGGTGCACATGGTAAAACGGCATTACGGAATAGCAACCGAAAGGTATAAACTGATACATTTTTATTATGACATTGACGAGTGGGAAATGTATGATTTGCAAACCGACCCGTCGGAAATGCATAGTATTTATGACGACCCGGCTTATGCCGATGTTCAGAAAATGCTACATGAAAGGTTGACCCAACTTCGCGCAAAATATGGCGACAGTGATGAAAACGACCAGAAATTCATTAAAATATACCTCGACGCAAGGGACAAACAAGCGCAAGCCGCCGCTGCCCGACAGGCAAAAAAATAAGAATTGAAAATTTTAAGAATGGCATCCTTTTACAGAAATGGGTGCCATCCTTTTTTTTAGCATCTTTTTTAGTGGGGGCGGGACTTGAAGTCGCGCCCCGACTAAAAGAAAACCAAAACAGCAACAATGAAAATATCAGCATTAATTTTAATCTCCCTTTTAATCAGTCTGTTTTTCTCAAATTCCGACTTGAAAATAAAAAACGATGTTCCCGAAACCGACACCACCTTTATTTATCTCAAAGATTTTGGATTGCGTAACACCAAAAAGAAAGACTGTAACGGTTTTATCAATGAAGCAATAAAATCAGTGGAACCGGGAAAACCAACTGTACTTGTTTTAAACCGTGGTGAATATCATTTTTATCCTGATGAAAGTAATCTGCGCAACTATTTCGAATCGAACACTACCGATGAAAATCCGCGCAAATGTGCTTTTTTGTTCGAGAATATGAGCAATATTATTATTGAAGGAAACGGCAGCAACCTTATTTTTCACGCGCAAATGCAACCTTTTACTTTCGATAATTGTAAAAACATGGTCCTCAGAAATGTAAATATCGACTGGGAACAACCTCTAATTGCACAGGCTCAAATACTTCAGGTAAAAGAAAAATCAATGCGGATTAGCATCAATCTAAAAGAATCACCTTTTAGGATCGAAGAGGGCAAAATCTTTTTTGGAACTTCAGCAGAAAACCTTGAACCCTGGAAAAGCTCTATGGAATTTGACCGAAGCGGTCGTTTTGTTGTGCCGCAAACCGGCGATTGGGGCTGTTTGGGAAGAGGTTGGGAAAATTATCTGGCAGAAAATATCCTGCCCGGAACAATCGAAATAAACTTGCCGCTTTTACGAAAGCCGGCTGTAGGAAATTACCTGGTTATGCGCCATGCGGAGCGCATTCATTCAGGAATTTTCATACAAGATTCGAAAAATATAAAAGTTGAAAACGTGAATTTATACCATGCCACAGGATTGGGCGTTTTGGCGCAGTTCAGTGAGGATTTAACATTCGACAGGTACCACGCAATTCCAAACCCTAACAAAAACAGGTATTTTGGGGGAGGAGACGATGGACTTCAGGTATCAAACTGCAAAGGGCAAATTACTGTTATCAACTGCGAATTTGCAGGTTTGATGGACGACCCGATAAATGTTCATGGCACAAGCGTTCAGGTAATAGAAAAACTTTCGGACAAACAGTTGAAATGTAAATTCATGCACCATCAAAGCGTAGGTTTAAACTGGGGTCACCCAGGTGATAAAATCAGTTTTATCGAAAATTCGGTTATGAAATCAATTGGTGAGGGAACAGTTGCTACCTTCAGATCAATTGATAAGGAAAATTTTATGTTGATTTTTAGGGAGACAATTCCCAAAGAACTTGAAATTGGTGATGCGCTGGAAAACCTCACCTGGTGCCCCGATTTGTTCGTTTCAAACTCCCATTTTAAAAGTTGCCGTGCGCGCGGGTTACTTGTTTCAACACCTGGAAAAGTAGTAATTGCAAACAACACTTTCGAATCAAGTGGAAGCGCCATTTTGATTGCCGGCGATGCCAATAACTGGTTCGAGTCGGGTGCGGTTACTGATGTTCTAATCAAAAATAATGTTTTCACCGAATTGTGTAATACAAGTTCCTACCAGTTTTGCGAGGGAATCATTTCAATTTACCCTGAAATACCGGTTTTGAATGAAACCACTCCCCCATTTCACAAAAATATCCGAATTGAAAACAATGAATTTCACCCGTTTGACTACCCGGTGCTTTTTGCCCGCTCTGTTAATGGAATTTCGTTCAGCAATAATTCGCTTACCCGAAGTACCCGTTTCGAGCCATACCATCACCGGAAATTCACATTTTCTTTTGAAGCGTGCAAAGCAATTAAAATTTCAGATAACACATTTTCAGAAGATGTTTTGGGGAAAAATATTCAGTTGAAATGGACAGATTTAAAGGAATTGAATTCGGTTCAGAACAAAGAGTTGGAAATTAAAGTAATCAAATAAAGCGGTTGTTCAGCCAATAAATTGAGTACTTATATTTCGCTCACCCTAATTTTTTTCTTTTTGAGTTTACTGTTATTGGTGAGTTCGATAACTTTTTCAACTTCCGATGAATGCACGGCAACAAAGGCACAATCCTGTTTCACTTCTATAATTCCCAATTGTCCGGCACTTAATTTACCCTGTTTTAAAAACAAACCGGCAATGTCGCCTTTTGAAATTTTGTCCCTTCTTCCGCCAGAAATATACAATGTTTTCCATTGCACATTTTCAATTCCAGATGTATTGTGCAATTGATTTAAACGAAGTGTTTCAGGTTTTAACTCGCTCACAAAATCTGGTAATTCTTCCTCTTCCCAAACTAAAATATAAGCAGTTCCTTCAGCGTTCATCCGGGCGGTGCGACCATTCCGGTGTATGAATTCTTTGCTCCGCAGCGGAAGATGATAATGGATGATAAACCTGATTTCGGGGATATCGATTCCGCGTGCAGCCAAATCAGTGGCAATAAGCAATTGATGCGTTCCATTTCGGAATTTGATGAGCGCTCGTTCACGATCGATTTGTTCCATTCCACCATAAAAACAGCCGTGTGAAATTCCGCTCGAAGTAAGAAAATCGCTAACCCGTTGTATCGAATCTTTGAAATTACAAAAAATAATTCCGGGCTGGGTGCCAATATAACCAAGCGCTTCAACAAGTGAATCCAACTTGTCCTTATCCGGCGAAAGTATAATTTTATACTCTAATTGCGGAACTCCATCATCAAGATAATCAACATAAACCGGATTTTCCAGATCTACAAATTCGGGAATTTTAACCTGAAAAGTAGCCGAAGTCAATATTCGTTTTTGAATATTGGGAAGCATCCCGACAATTTCGCTCATTTCGGCTTCAAAACCAATTTCAAGCGATTTATCAAACTCGTCAAGCACAAGCGTTTTTATATTTTCAACCGGGAACCTGTCTCTGCGCAGGTGGTCGGCCACCCGACCGGGAGTGCCGATTAAAATTGCCGGCCGGTGTTTCAAATCCAGTTTGTCAAGCTGACCAGTTCGTCCGCCATACACTGCATTTATTTTATAACCTGTACCCATTTCACGGGCTACTTGTTCAATCTGAATGGCCAGTTCACGCGATGGCACCAATATTAAAACTTGTATTTCATCGCAGGCAGGGTCCAATTCTTTAATTATTGGCAACAAAAATGCAAGAGTTTTACCGGTTCCGGTGGGTGAAAGCAAAACTATTTCGGAATTTGAATGAATCGTATCCCGTGCTTCCACTTGCATCGGGTTTAATGCTTCTATGCTGAATTTGTCCAGAATATCCTTCTGGCTTTTTATGGCTTTTGACATTCTGCAAATGTAAGGTTAATTTTGCGGTGATTGGGAAATGATATTTGGATTGCATCACCAACTTCCGGCCGGAGAAAACAAAAAATCGGTTGGGGAATCAATATCATACAAATACTGGTACCCGCTTGTTTCTCTTTTACAAAAAGGATCAAGAAGTAAAATCATTTGTTTGTAGCCTTTTCTTGTCAAATTGCAATAAAAATTCAACCCGTCAACTGATACAATTCCTTCATCCTCTTCCGAAATAAAAAATATTAGGGTGCAATTTCTACTTTCAATAAAATCAACTTCAGTAAGATTGATTTGATTTTCTCCTGAATCCAGAAAATCCTGAACAAACTGTTTAAATTTAATCGACTGTTCCCGGTTAAATTCATACAAGCGAACCATATCGTCGCCATATTCATTGGTATTTTCAATGTAATCTAATTTCATATTGGTAGTTCTGTTTAATCAGAATCCATTTCGTGATTCTTCTGTCAAATATCGCATTTGGGTCAGTTCGCATAAATAATTTTGTTTCTAAAAATTAAAATCATACTGTTAATAAAAACAGAATTTTATTTGTATGGTTCAGCAGGCATAAAAAACTTCCTCATTTAAAATAGATAAATGAGGAAGTTTTACATGTTCGTAAATAGCAATTGCAGATTATGCTCCCGTTCTTTTATTATTGGTAACAACATACAAAATAATAAATGCAACTACCAAAATAATGGGTAAAACCATCATGTTGCGCAACGTCATTTGCGGGCCGGCAGTCTCAATTGATTTACCCATAATTGGAAGCACCATAGAAGTAGCCACAAAACCAGCTCCTCCTAATATTGACATTCCTAAAGCCCCACTTTTGGGAACATATTCCGAAGTTACTCCGATCATAGTTGGCCAGAAATAACAAACACCAACTGCAAAAACAGCAGCAGAAACTAAAGTCATAATAGCACCTGTAGAAATGCTAAGCAAATATAATCCTGCAACAGCAATTACTGATGATCCCAATAAAACTCCTACAGGATTTAAACGATGTATTAAACCACCAGCGAAGAAACGTCCAACAGCCATAATTCCGGTTACAACAACCAATATAATCATCGGGTTAATACCGTTCTTTTCGAGCAATGCGTTGATCCACTGCGTAGTTCCCAATTCGGTAGAAGCAGTCAGCAACATACAGCCAAAAATAAACGGGAACAACAAACTGATTTTATTTACCGCGCGTCCTTCAATAATAATAAACACAGTAACAATCGCCACAATAATCAGGGGTAAAATATAGCTTGCGGTAACAGCATCTGCAACGGTGGCATTTGTCGCCATCAAAATCATAAAAATTACGGCCAAAGTAATAGTTATCGGCGCTCCAATATTACGCATCATTTCCTTGTAACTTACCCCGGTTGTAACACGTTCTGTTTCCGGGATTTTCTGGCCAAAAAACAGGAAACCGTAAATGGCGAGGGGAATAAACAATAAACTAACCAAAACCTGCCACGGTAGGTTTATCTGATCCATAATTAACCATGCCAAAATGCCGCCAATTACAATTCCACCGGGAAACCACACATGAAAACGATTGAGCATTTTTGTTCTCTTTTCGGGAAAAAGCGCCGTAACAAGTGGATTGCAAGCTGCTTCGACACTACCGTTCCCCAGGCCGATAAATACGTTGGCTACAAAAAGCGAAGTATAATCTTTAGCCATCAACAATAAAACAATACCAATAAGGTGCATTGCAAAAGCTGCCCAGATGATGCTTTTTGTTTTTACTATGTCGATAAAATAACCGCCCGCAAACATTGCAATGGCAAAACCCCAAAATGCAGGTGCAAAAGCGCGCCCAACTTCTTCTTTTGTCAAGCCATAAACATCAGTAAAAACCCCTTCGATTTTTGCCCTGATAGCAAAGGTAATCGCAGTAACAAGCAGTGCCAAACAAGCGGCAATAAAAAGCCTTTTTTGATTTACATCTTTCATAATAATTTGAATTTAAATAGTTTGAATTTTTTATTGATTAGTTTTTTATGTTTTGAATTGCTTTTTTCCCGGCAAGGAATTTAATCGCCTGCAAAAGCAGTTTTCGGTATTCTTCTGATTCATAAGTCCGGTAATCATGCCCCGACTGAATATACACCACCTGCGAATTGTTGTATTTGTGCTGCCAGGCGATAAACTCCATGCTTTTCGGATGCCGTGTGCGCAACAAAGGAATTATATCATCAGAAATACGCACATTTCCATAAACTTCGTCAAAGAACCTTGGCTCCGTTAATCCCTCAGTAACGGCGGTATAATTCTCAACTTTGCTATACACCCAAACATCATGTTCGTAAGTCGATTGCTCTTCTTTTGGCACGTCGCTCGCCGCTTCAAAATATTTGCCACCAAGGATTTTTTCAAATTCAGGCCAGTTTTGGTACGATGCTATTGAATGGTGCAGGAATAAAAGAGGTTTTCCTTGTTGAGTTAATTTCAAATATGCGCTTTTCTCTATTTCTGAAATGCTTTTCCACATATCATAAAACACAATCACATCAAAGTCTTCAGCCAAATCTTTTACAAGCTTCTGGTTGGCTTTTGGCTGTTGAAAATGTTCATACTCAATCCCG
>JBBQPP010000131.1:0-8733 GCA_038217255.1 Bacteroidales bacterium
TTTGACGACATAAAACGCACATTTAAAGAAGGTTCTGCCTTAACAAGGTTAATTTATTTAAACCTTGGAGTTTTTTTGGTGGTAGGTATTAGCGGGGTTTTACTTTATTTGTCTGGGCAACCCAATGTTTTGGCCGATTGGCTTTCACTCCCTTCTGCTACTTCCGAAATTCTTAAAAAACCCTGGACACCAATTACCTACATGTTTTTGCACACAGGTTTTCTGCATTTGCTGTTCAATATTCTGGGTTTGTACTGGTTTGGGAAACTATTTCTTTACCGTCTGGACAATGATAAACTGATAAGCGTTTACTTGCTGGGCGGGCTTTCAGGGGCTGCGTATTATTTGCTTGCCTACAACCTTCTCCCGGTTTTCCAGTCGGTAAATGGGTTGTTAATGGGGGCTTCGGCATCTGTTTTTGCCATTTTGGTTGCCATAGCATATTACGATCCCAATCAGGAAATCCGTTTGTCCTTTATCGGGAGTTTTCAATTAAAATATATTGCGCTTTTTTATGTTTTACTCTCGGTTGTCGAAATTTCAGCGAGCAATCCGGGAGGTAACATTGCGCATTTGGGTGGTGCTTTTTGGGGTTGGTTTTACATTTTTCAACTCAGAAAAGGAAATGATATGGGAGATGGATTAATAAATATATTGAATAAAATTGCCGGTGCAATTGCCGACATTTTCAAACCAAAAAATAACCTGAAAGTTACGCACAAGCAAGCACCGCGTGACGACCACGAATACAATAAATTAAAACATGCCGAACAAGAGGAAATAAACCGAATCCTTGAAAAGGTTGGCAAATCAGGTTACGACAGCCTGTCGAAAAAGGAAAAGGAATTGCTTTTCAGGCAGGGAAAGTGAAAATTCGCTCAACTCAACTCTTCAGACTCATTTTTCGCTTGATGGATGCTGGCATTAAGTTCAAAGCCAATCAGAAGGATCATCGACAACACATACATTAGCAAGAGTATGATCAATAAAGTCCCTATTGACCCATACAATTTGTTATACTGGTTAAAACGATTGATATAGAATGATAATCCAACAAATGCAAAAACGCTTAGAATTGTTGCAAACGTTCCTCCGGCAGAGATGAAACGCCATTTGATTCGCTTTGCTGGCGCCATGAAATACAAAAAAGAAAAAGTAAAAAACAATAAAGCCAAAATAACCAGCCATTTCCCGAATATCAGCAGAAAGACGATAAATTGATCATGCAATATTTGTCTATACTCCAACTTTTGGATAATCAATTGTCCGGTGGTAAGTAAAGCAATTACTATGGTAAGCAAAACCGAAAGGATGATCAATAGATAAATTGCCGTAATCCGCTGGCTGAGCCACGAACGGCGGTGGATGGTATGAATTGTTGCATCAAATGCGCTCATCATGGACGCAAGCCCGTTTGTTGAAAAAATTAGCGCCGCAAAAAAACCAAATGACAACAAATCGCCCCGGGGTTGGGTAATTATATCTTCAACAGTTTGCTCAATAGTAGCATAAGTTGTAGGCGGTACTATGTCTTGAATAAGTATAAGAAGTTCATTCTGAAAATTATCGACTGGGATGTACGGAATCAATGTGAAAAGGAAAATGATAAAAGGGAAAAACGCAATAAAAAACGAAAATGCGATGGCCGACGCCCTTGTGGCAATTGCCCCGTCAACAATACTGCGCCAAAAGAACAAAGCAACGTCGTACAATGGAACCCCCTCAAAAAACGGTAGAGAAATCTTTTTTGCCCGTTCGGCAATTTTTTCTCCAATTTCTATCAGATGGTTGATGTACTTGCCCTCCTTGATCATCAGGTTTATTGTTCTTCGATTCTCAGTTGATGGATATAATCTTTTCCGCCACTCTTTTTTAACAGGAAGTAAACCCTGAAAGTACCTTTGCTGGTTACTAAATTACCAATTACATATTGGGCGCCTTCCTTTCCACCCTGATGGATTATACTGAAACTTTCGGGCGGATTGTTACTAAAAAACTTATTTACAATTTGTTGGGCTTGTGCTTTGCTGTACACATTGTCATTTTCCAAAACAACCATTTCAACATTCTGATTAAAATAATCGGAAAGGGTTTTTGAGTTTCCCGTTTTTAAGCTTTGAAGTATTTCATCGGGGATCTGGGCTTTTAATTGATTGGAGTAAATGATAAACCCAGCAATGAAAAGTATATAAAGCGTAATTTTTTTAATTGTTGACATTTTTTTACTATTTCAAAAAGTGAGTAATTCTACTTCAAATATTGTGCTAAACTCTTTTAAACGCCCAATATTAGTGTAAATTTATAAAATTAAAAATCAAAACCTGTCATGAAGATTACTTTAATGGTAATTGGTAAAACCGATTCAGCATATTTAACCGAAGGCATAAACGAGTATGTAAAACGCTTGAACCATTATATTAATTTTGATATTGAAGTAATCCCTGACATCAAAAAAAACAAAACCCTTAGTATTGAACTTCAAAAACAGCAGGAAGGCGAACTCATACTTTCAAGGAATCAACCGGGAAAAGAGCTGCATTTATTTGATGAAAAAGGGAAAATGTTCACTTCGCGTGAGTTTGCCTTATTTTTGGAAAAGAAAATGGCAAGCGGCTTGAAAGAACTGGTTTTGGTGGTTGGCGGGCCATATGGATTTTCACAAAAGGTTTACGAAACTGCAAAATCGAAAATTTCCTTATCGAAACTTACATTTTCGCATCAAATGGTACGGTTAATGTGCGTAGAGCAAATTTACCGGGCTTTTACAATTTTAAAAGGTGAACCATATCATCACGACTAAAATATGCTGCTGAAACTAAATAAATACAGTTACCTCATTTTTGCAATATGCTTTTTTACCGCTGCTGCAATTATTGAAAATGGCCTGCTAAAACAGCACCCCGAAATTCATTTGATCGAAGATTTCCAGGATCAACTTTTAACCCATGAAAAAAAGTTGGACACCCAAATTAATAAAATTGCAGAAGTTGTTACCAACAGTAATTTCGATGGTAGTTTTTTTGAAGCCTTAAAAAACTACACAACCTTAATCAATGAAAGCAGCTTTGGTTATTTGGTATATCAATCGGGAAACCTGGTTTATTGGTCCGATCGTTCCGTTTCTTTTTATGGAACCCTTCGCGAATTCAAAAAAAGGGAAGGTTTGCTTCAACTGCCAAATGGATATTATTTGGCTTCAAACAAGGTTGCAGGTGATTTTGAAATTGTTGGCCTGCATTTAATCAGGCACAATTACGAGCATGAAAATAACTATTTAAAAAACTCGTTTTTCAAAACCTATAATTTGCCCGAAGATTTTTTGTTGCTCGATTCAGACCAGAAAGGATCGTTTCCGGTAGTAAACAACAAAGGCAAATATGTGTTTTCAATAAAAACTGCCGGGCAATTTTTATGCACACAAGACCAACTCTACTTTCCCGGGGTCATCTATTTTTTGGGCTTGATTATTTTATTGTTTTATTTCCGAAAGGAGTTTTTAACCTCGGAAGCAGGTTTTTTTCTGCGGCTTTTTGGTTTGGCCGCGGCACTTTTTATTGTTTTCTGGTTGCACCTTATGTTTAAAATTCCCGGACTTTTATCGCACTTACCATTTTTTAGTCCTGAAGTTTTTGCTGTAAGCATGTGGCTGCCTTCCCTGGGCGATTATTTTTTAATGGTTCTGTTTTTTGTTTTCTGGTTGTTCAATTTCACCGATGGATTAAACCTCGACAAACTGAAAGAAGATGGAATATTGCCACGGAAAATAATCGCTGTTTTGCTGCTCCTTTTTGCTGCAAGTTTGTTTTTGCTCGTCAATAATCTTATCGAAATACTGATTTACAATTCAACAATTTCATTTTCGCTCAACAAAATAATTGGCATAACAATACAAAGTATTGTTGGCATTTTTTCAGTTGGGTTATTGTTGTTTGGCGTTGTTTATTTCGTAATAAAAATCATCGACGAAGCTGCAAAGGATTTTACTTTTCTTCAATTGACTGGCGTTCTTTTATCAATTACAATTTTTCTGGGTGTAGTCCAAATTATTGCAATTCAGCATGTTTCGTATTATGTTTTACTGTTTTTTATTGTCTCTACAGCTTTGGCTGCGCTTTTCAGCAAAAAGTATTTGCGGAAAATTGCTTTGAGCTACCTCATTCTTTTTGTTTCACTCGCTTCGGTTTATTCACTTGTAATTTTTTATCACATTGTAAACCTGAAAGAAAAGGACAGCCAGAAATTATTTGCTGTAACACTGGTAGCAGAGCGCGATCCCGCCGCCGAGGAATTTCTGACAAAGATTGAAGTGCAAATGCAAAATGACCCGGCAATCATAAGTTTGCTTATCCAAAACGAAGATCCGAGGGAATATATCGAGCGGACATATTTTAGTGGATACTTCAGGAAATACATTTTCGAAATTTATGTTTGTAACTCGATTGATAGTTTGGTTATCCAGCCTGAAAACCAGACAGTTCCTTGTATGTCGTTCATGGACGGGATGATCCAGGATATGGGAGTCCAGATTTCGGGGACCAACTTTTACTTCATGGACAACATGAATGGCCGTATTTCATACACAGGGAAAATACATTTCCGAATGCCCATTAACCATAAAGGTGTTGCAATTTATATCGATTTGGATTCCGATTTACTTTTCGAAGGGATTGGTTTTCCCGAGCTGCTGATTGACAAGTCGATAACACGCTCTGAAAATTACCGGAAATTTAGTTATGCGAAGTATTACGGCGGTGAATTGACCGACAAATTTGGAGATTTCACCTACAATTTATATGTTGACTCATACCGACCAAAAGATCAGGAATTTACATCAAGAAAATTGGAAGGCTATGAACATTTGATTTACCACACCCGCGAAAATAATTATGTAATTGTTTCGAGGAAGCTTTTTTCTTTTGTGGATTATTTAATTTCATTTCCTTATTTGTTTGTGTTTTACTTTCTTATCGTGTTGATATTGAAATTTATAGTAGCCCGGAAAATTTTATCGGGCAAATTCGTGTTCGATTTGAAATTCAAAATTCAGGTCGCCATTATTTCAATAGTTTTTGTTTCGTTGTTGGTGGTGGCATTGGCTACAATTTTTTACAATGTCGAACAATATAAATCAAAACATCGCGACGATTTGAACGAAAAAATGAAATCGATTTCCGAAGAAATTGACATGCGCCTTGAAATAAAAGATGAAATAACCCCCGAATTGGTGGACTGGCTTTATAAAGAGTTATCGAAACTTTCGAATATTTTTCGCACAGATATTAATATTTACGGTGTTGATGGTAACTTACTTGCTTCATCGAGAGTTGAAATTTTTCAGCGTGGACTGGTTTCAACACGGATGAACGCATTGGCATATTACGAGATTTTTCAGAACTATCAGTATGACAACTATTTTCAGCCCGAAAAAATAGGGGATTTATCGTATTTGTCGGTTTACAAGCCTATTATCAATAATCGTGGGCAAATTTTAGGCACAATTAATCTGCCTTATTTTATCACACAGGATAAATACAGCCAGGAAATTTCGACCTTTATCGTGGCGTTTATCAACCTGTATGTGTTGTTGTTGCTGGCAAGTATCGTTACCGCGGTTTTTATTTCGAACCAAATTACCCGTCCTCTGGTGGTAATACAGGAAAACCTTCAAAAAATGCAACTCGGAAAACACAACGCACCCATATATTATAAGCGAAACGATGAAATTGGGAGCCTTGTAAAAGAGTATAATAAAAAAGTGGATGAACTGGCAGTGAGCGCCGATCTTTTGGCCCGTTCTGAACGTGAATCGGCATGGCGCGAAATGGCCAAACAAATTGCCCACGAAATCAAAAACCCACTGACCCCGATGAAACTCAATATTCAGCATTTGCAGCGTGCACGCGGACGCGGAAAGGAATACAACGAATATATTGAACGGGTTACATCAATTTTGATTGAGCAAATTGATACACTGTCGAATATCGCTACGGAATTCTCTAATTTCGCTCAAATCCCAAATGCCCGTAACCAGGTTTTCGAGCTGGCCGGACAAATGAGAAAAGTAATCGGTTTGTTTGAATCCCACGACAGGGCAACCATAAAATTTAATTGCGAAGGATGCGAAAATATTTTGGTAAATGCCGATCGGGAGCAGCTCTCACGGGCAATTATCAACCTGATAAAGAACGCGATACAAGCAATCCCAGAAGACAAAACAGGAAAAATTACAATCACGCTCAGTCGCAAAGACGATATGGCGATTATCGCGGTTGCCGACAGTGGCACTGGAATTCCGTTGGAATTGCGCGATAAATTATTCGGTCCCAGTTTTACCACAAAAACCAGCGGTATGGGGCTAGGGTTGGCTATTGTAAAAAATATTGTCGAAAATTTTTCAGGTCGTATTTGGTTCGAAACCGAGCTTGAAAAAGGTTCAACTTTTTATGTTGAAATTCCGGTTTATGAAAAGGAAAGTGCGGGAACTGAGACATAAAATTGTCATTATCTTTGCTACCACTAATAAAAGAAATAAAATGAAATCAAAAACTTTATTAATTGCATGTGCCGCGATACTTTTATTCTCGTGCAATTCGAAAAAAATAAGTAAAGAAACTTATACAGAGTTTCAGAAAATGGGAAATGAAATATCGAACAAGGCACAATCGGTTTTACTGGCTAATGTCGGTCAGGCAATGCAAACAGGAGGTGCTGTTTATGCGGTTGAGTTTTGCAATTTAGAGGCTTCGACTATTGTTGACAGTTTAAATAAAGTAAATAACTGTATAATTTCAAGGGTTTCAGAAAAAAACCGCAACCCGGAAAACAAACTAAAAACAAGCACTGAAAATGATCTGTGGGAAATTTTCGGAAAAGGGAACTTGAATGATACAATTATACAGGAACAAAACAAACTGGTTTTTTACAAAGCTATTAAAACCGGACTTCCGGCATGTTTGAAATGCCACGGCCAACCCGGTTATGATATTGTACCTGCAACTTTCGATAAAATTCAGCACTTGTACCCGGCTGATCTGGCAACCGGTTATAATTTGAACGATTTCAGGGGTTTATGGAAGATTGAATTTTCGGTTGAATAAAACTGCGAATATCCTGTTTTTTCAATTTTGAGGGCTTCCCTGACTTATGCACTTCTTTATGTTGATAAAAACGCAACGGGTTTGCGTGTTTGACTGTAATTCATTTAATAACATTGAGTACCCTTATTTTTTATCTTATAAAATTATGCGTATCAGGGGTGGCGTTCTGCTGCCCTTTTTTCATTATATGTACTTTAGTAAAAAGTTAATCGTGAAAAAAAAGTAGTTTTAAACTCAGTTTATTTAATTTTTATCGCAATGAAACGACATACTATTAAAACAACACTTCTGTTATTTGTAATATTTAATTTGGTTTTTGTTTTCTCTAAAGCAGAAAAACCAACCAATTTTATAATTGTTTACCTTGATGACGTTGGATTCGGAGATATTGCACTTACCGGAGCAATTGGATACTCAACACCAAACCTCGATAAAATGGCAGCAAACGGAATGTTCTTTTCGCATTATTATTCGCCTCAGGCGGTTTGCAGCGCTTCGCGGGCGGGGCTGTTGACAGGTTGCTATCCAAACCGTGTTGGTTTTCACGGTGCACTGGACCATACCGCAAAAACGGGAATCAATGCCGAAGAAGAAACAATTGCCGAAGTTTTGAAAAAGAAAGGTTACGCAACGGCGGCCTACGGGAAATGGCATTTGGGACATATCAAACAATTCCTGCCTACTCATAATGGTTTCGATGAGTATTTTGGGATTCCTTATTCCAACGATATGTGGCCAAACCATCCCACCGGAAAAAACTACTATCCTCCCCTACCCTTAATTGAAGGAGATGAGGTAGTTGCGACAAATCCCGATCAATCAAAATTTACTACCGAATTCACAGAACGTACAATTAATTTCATCAAAAAAAATCAGAATAATCCGTTTTTTGTTTACCTCGCTCATCCCATGGCGCACGTACCTCTTTTTGTTTCTGATAAATTTAAAGGTAAATCCAGGCAAGGTTTATATGGAGATGTGATGGAAGAAATTGACTGGAGTGTTGGACAAATTATGCAAACTTTAAAAGAATTAGGGCTCGAAGAAAATACGCTTGTTATTTTTACTTCTGATAACGGACCATGGATAAATTATGGAAACCATGCAGGTAGCACCGGTGGATTGCGCGAAGGGAAAGGGACAACTTTTGAAGGCGGACAGCGGGTACCGTGTCTGATGATGTGGAAAGGGACAATTTCTGCAGGTACTGTAAACAACAACCTTATAGCCGGAATGGATATTTTGCCGACCATTGCCGAAATAGCAGGTGTACCGCTTCCTGGCAAAAAAATAGATGGAGTAAATATTTTGCCGTTAATGAAAGGAGAACAGGTTGAATCGCCCAGAAAATCAATGTATTATTACTATCGTACCAATAATTTGGAAGCAGTGCAGGACGGGCAATGGAAACTTGTATTTCCACACAAAGGGCGAACTTATGAAGGATTTGAACCCGGAAAAGACGGGATGCCTGGAAAAGCAAACGAAAATTCAGATGTTGAAGCCGGTTTGTATGATTTGCGCCGCGACCCCGGGGAAAGATATAATTTAATTGAATTTAATCCGGAAATTGTTGAAAAACTTCAAAAACTGGCCACCGAAGCACGTGAAGATTTGGGTGACGATTTAACCGGAA
>JBBQPP010000132.1:0-8725 GCA_038217255.1 Bacteroidales bacterium
ACAGCATAAAAAGGCAGCAAGGTGGTGTTTATCAGAAATTAAACATCAGTGGTAGAGACAAGCATGTAATGATACTCCCAGTCGATTTTGCAGGCAAAAAATTTTATATCGCTGGATTTATTCCGGATGTTGATTATAAGAACAAAACCCGCACAATCAACAAACAATTATTGATATTTATTGCGGCCATTTTAATGTTGGTATTTGCAAGTATGCCAATTTTAAAAATCTTCTTTATCGACGACAGAGAGCGCCTAAAAGCCCGTGATGCCACCTATAGCGCCGTTTCTATGTTGTTTGGAATCGGATTGTTTATACTATTGATTATAGCATTCTCAAAAAAACAGGTTGTTGATACGACAATCCAGCATCGTCGCATACACGCTATTTCCGATTCACTTTGTGCCAATGTAACACGCGACATTAATTCAATAAAAACATTGGGTAAAGCCATTGTAAAAGCTGAAAAATCGGGGGATACAACATTGGCAAATAAGGTAATTTCCGCTTTCAAATCCAATGTCGCATTTACCCAGGACAGCGATTTGAGCTGCCCGTTTCAATTAAACGAAATTATTTTAATGGATAAGGACGGTATTGTTAATATGGGTTATACAAGTACACCTTTTTCCGATATTGTAAAAGTTAACCTGAAAGAACGCCAGTATTTTAAAAATGTTGAAAATGTTAATAATTCATGGCCAACTTCCGATGGGCTAAATTTCTACATCGAGTCAATCAAATCATTTAATACTGCAAAGTATGAAACAGCAATTTCATTTCGGACAACAAACCCGGATTTGCCGGTACTTGCTATTACTTCAAGAATACCGTCGTTGTATAGTCAGGTATTACCGGATGACATTGAATTTGTTGTCATCAATAAAACAGGCAGGGTTTTATACCATTCAATTCAGGAAAAAAATCTGCATGAAAACTTTGTGCTCGAATGTGAATCAGATTTAAACCTGATAAATGCAATACGTTTACAAATCAAAGATGAAACCGTAGTAAAATATAACGAAAAAAAGTGGCTGGCCAGAATTATCCCTATAAAAGACACTCCTTTTTATCACATCACTTTGCTCGATTTAAGTCAGGCTGACACTAAAAATGCAAGGATATTCCTGATTACTTTCTATTTTTTAATTGTTTCGATAATATTAATGATTATTGGGTTGTTGATAATAAGATGGATTACCCGTTCAAATAATGACAAACAAAAGCATAGATGGTTTTTGAACTGGCTGGTATTTAAGCCCCGAAAACATTTAATTTACAAAAAGCTGTCAGCCATTTTTTCCTTGCTAATTGTATTTCAGTTGTTTGGTTTTTGGTTTGCAGTTAATCCGATTGCCCAGTTTGATTACCAACTCATTTTCTTAACATTTACCTTATTCTTATCTATGGTATTTCTGAACATTACGGAAACTGAAAAAATAGAAACGGCTTGGTTTAAATTCTTTATTGAATTTCTTGTCCTTTTGGCAATTTTATTCCTAATTGTTGTATTCGTTTTTGTTGGCGATTTAAGATGGAGACAAATCATTCCTTTAAGTTCGCTCTTCGCCATAATATTATTGAACTATAAATTTTTTGTAAAAGATAATCTGCAAAAATTGATAATCAGCGGTGACAAAGAAATTCCTGTTTTGAAAGCTAAAAGAACTTACCTCATTTTCCTGTTCTTGTTTTTAACAAGTATCTCGGGGGTTCCTGTATTGAGGTATTATTTCTCCGTAAAGAACATGGAGGAAAAATACTGGCATCGCGAACAAGTTATAAAAGTCGGGAACGATAATATTTACCTCCAGTCGGATCCGGAATACAAGAAAACTGATGCCGATTGGTTTAGAAAGATTCAAGGAAACGAATTGGACAATTTTGAAATTACATATATTGATAGTGTCAGGGATTTTGAAACTTCCCCACCGGCAAGTATCGAAAATTCAGGTTTTGCCAAACAGGTGTATGATTTGCTGCCCGACCCAATCACAAACTGGTACAACAAACCCAAGCTTTTTGCTCAAAAGGACTATGTTGTTTCAACGTTTAAAAACGACACTTTGTACTTTAAAAAAGGTGAGCAATCGGGGGCGGTGACAGTAAAATATTCAGACCCCAAAAGTTTATTTACCGTAGCCAATTACATATTTTTAATATTTTTTGTGTTGCTTATTATATGTTTTAGCGTATGGTATTTGCTGAGATTCCTTGCGAAAGTACTGCTTAATTTAAACCAGGAAAGGCCGGTTATTCCGGATGATTCATGGCTTGATATCCTGAAAGATAAAGACAAAAAAAGAATTCTTCTAAATTCATTCAATGGTTCAGTTTATCTTGACAAAACAAAAGAATATCTCGATCCTTCGAATGATAATGAAGATGCACTGAAAATAATCCAGGTTTCAAAAATAATAGAACCCGGTTTTCAATGTGATCCCATTTTCAAAAGTTCAGCAATTACGATATGGGTTTGTGGATTTAACCAAATTTTGAACGAAATCAATAAACACGAAAATTTGCTTTCGTTTTTAACCAAATTGAACCAGTGCAGCCAAATAAGGATAATTGTCGATTTATCATTCGATATTGCATTAATAAATGAATTTTATGACGATTATATCGTGGAAAACGAATTGAACCCTGAACAACTCACCCAATTGTATTTGCTACGTAAAAAATGGAACAATTTATTTGATGGTTATCTCAGTTATAATGGCTATATAAATCAAATGAAATCAATTAATTCGGGACTTATTAGGGCTGAAGATGATTACCTTGTCGAACAAAAGGGCACCGGATTAGATTTACAGTTTTCGAAAATCTGGACTAATTTAACTTCCTTTGAAAAAATTGTTTTATTTGACCTGGCAGATGACGGATTGCTGAACAGGAAAAACAAAACGATGATTCAGAAACTGATAGATAAAAGGTTAATTGTTACCGATCCTGAGCCAGCTTTTTATGCCGGGGAGTTTCGCGACTTTGTTATCAAAAACATGAAGGCAAAAGAGGTGAAAGCTATCGAAAATAAACTTGGACTTAAAGGAAGCTGGCACAATGCCAAGTACCTTATTTTACTGATTTTGGTTCCTCTGGCAGCATTTGTTATTATTTCGCAGGGTATTTCAATTGAAAAAGTATTTGGGATTTTTGCAGGGGGACTTGCAATAATTACAGGGATTATAAGGTTGTTTGACAGCAATTCTTTTAAGTCGTCATAACGATCCCCTTATGTATTCACCGGGTGATTTCCCATCATCCGGTGAACAAATTTTTAGTATATAGTGGCATTTTCCAAGGCAAAAATCACTTACTTTAAATCTAAATTCAATAAACCAATAAAATCCTTGATATGAAATTCAAATACAACTATTTCATCCTCGCTTTACTTTTATTTTCAACCTTTTCAGGAAATTGTAACATGGAAAAGGAGAAAGCAATACAGGAAAAACTTACCCCGCTAAAACCATCAGCAGTAAAAATCAAAGGTTACCCCGGCGAAAAAATCGATTTATGCATCAACGAACGCATCAAAAAACAGGATTACGATTACTTAATCGAGCCGTTCCGCAGCAAACAGGAAACACATTTATGGCAAAGCGAGTTTTGGGGAAAATGGATGCTTTCGGCTGTGGAAGCATGGAAGTACAATCAGGATCCGGAGTTGATAAGAATCATGAAAAATGCTGTTTCCGGATTGTTGGAAACCCAATTGGAAAATGGATACATAGGTAATTATGCACCTGAAAGCCAACTCACGCAATGGGATATTTGGGGAAGAAAATACAGTATATTGGGATTGATTCGTTATTACGAAATTTCGAACGATAAAAAAGCGCTGGATGCCGCACAAAAAGTAGCCGACCATCTTTTATCGCAGGTTGGACCAGATAAAAAAGACATCACTTTTACAGGAAATTATCATGGTATGGCAAGCAGTTCAGTACTCGAGCCAATCGTTTATTTGTATAACCACACCGGTGATAAACGCTACCTCGATTTTTGCGAATATATTGTTCATCAGTGGGAAACAGAAGATGGACCAAAGTTGATTTCGAAAGCTGTTGAAGGTGTCTGGGTAAGCGAGCGGTTTCCGCATCCCGATGTTTGGTGGAGTTGGGAAAATGGTCAGAAAGCCTATGAAATGATGTCGTGCTACGAAGGACTTTTGCAACTTTATCTCGTAACCGGCAACTTCAAATATTACAAAGCAGTTGTTGATGTGGTTGAAAATATCATCAACACCGAAATCAATATTGCAGGTTCGGGTTCAGCTTTTGAATGTTGGTACCATGGTAACGAAAACCAAACCAGGCCAACCTACCACACCATGGAAACCTGTGTTACAATTACCTGGATGAAACTCTGCAACTCACTTTTGCAGGTAACGGGAGATTCAAAATATGCCGACCAAATTGAACTTACTTTTTACAACGCACTTTTGGCATCGATGAAATTTGATGCCGAAGAAATTGCAAAATACAGTCCGCTTGAAGGTATGCGCCACGCCGGTGAAGAACAGTGCGGAATGCACATTAACTGCTGCAATGCAAACGGACCGCGCGGTTTTGCATTGATACCGGGTTTCGCTTTTATGAAATCGGAAAATTCAGTTTTTGTGAATTTTTACTGCGAATCGGAAGCAACTGTCGAATTGGAAAATGGAAAGAAAGTTTTTATCCAACAAAAAACAACCTATCCTGAAAATAATAAAATTACGCTGATAATAAATCCCGAAAAAGAAACAGAATTTTGTTTGGCACTGAGAATTCCGGAATGGAGTGTACAAAATTCAATTAAAATTAATGGCGACGAAATTTCTGAAATCAACCCCGGAACGTACAAATCTATCCTGCGAAAATGGAAAAAGGGCGACAAAATTGAACTGACAGTTGATTTACGCGGGCGTTTAATAAAACAGGACGATTATCAGGCTATTGTCCGTGGACCACTGGTTTTGGCACGCGACACCCGTTTTGGCGATGGTTTTATCGATGAAACTTCTATCATCCAAAGTGATAGTGGATTTGTGAATTTAATATTAGCTGATAAAAAGCCGGAAAATATTTGGCTGTCTTTTACTGCTCCGCTTGTTTTGGGAACCGATCTGGAGGGCGAATTCAAAAATCCACGGCAAATCCATTTTTGCGATTTCAGTTCTGCCGGAAATACATGGGACAAAAACAACCGTTACCGTGTTTGGCTGCGCGAAACGTTGAATGTGATGAAAGTTGAATATGAAAAGTACTAAGCCTAATTTGCTGATTTATTGTATTTTCTTATTTAACCGGTGCATTTGAATAATTTGATATGGTATAAAGCAATTCCGATTCAAGCAAAATTTGTTTTTTGTACAAGTCAATTTGTATTGAAATGTTTCTATTAGGATCAAATAAGTAAATACTCCATTCATCCCTCGCTGTTTCATTAAATGGAAAAACCCCATCAGGGTTTTTTTCTTCCCATTTTTTAAGAGCTATCTGTTTAAATATACCCTTAGAGTTCGAATATAAGTATTCAACATATGACACAGATTCGGCTTTTATAACATTTTCCACTGCTTTATTGACCGATTTTTCGGAATCTTTTATTGTAATGGTCTCACGTTGAGGTTCTTTTGTTCGACTTGTTAATTTATCCAAATTCGTAATTTCCCGGTTTGCATCTGTTGTCCATTTTCCATTTGGATATTTGTCAATGTAATTTTGATAAGAAGCCGATGTGTTTTCAAATTTTGCTGTATTCCATTCATTACTTTCTGCTAACAGTTCATCTTTTTCCACTGTTGCTTGTTTTTGCGGTTCTGGCTGCTCATGTGAAGATTGGCTATCTATATCTTGTATTTTTGTGTCCTGCAAATTCAAATTATTATTTTGAATATCCGTTGCTTGTTGAAGCTCTGCAGGTTGCCTATTATCATTTTTTAAGCTATTTACAATTAACATAACAATTACCAGCACTGCCATAACACCAGCAACAATTAAGGGTATTTTGTAACTGCGTTTTTTATGGATGGGCTTTTGCGTATTTTTCTCGGAATGCGCTACTAATTCCTTATCATTTTTTGTCGTTTCAGCTTGCTCCCTTATTCTTTTTTCGTCTTCTTTCTTTTGATTAGCTTTTGCCTCTTTCTTTAATCTCTCAACTTCTTCAGCTTTTTGCTTAACCACTGCTTCTTCCCTAACTTTTTCTTCTTCAATTCCTTTAGTCTCCGCCTCTAATCTTTTGTCTTCGTCTGCCTTTAATTTTATCTCAGTTTCTTCTTTTAATGGCTGACCTTCTTTTTCTGTTTCTTTATTGAGGATTAGAGACATTTCCAGTTTAAGTGTCTGTACCAAACTATTTAAACCTGCCTCATAGTTTTCAATAAAATTAATGCGTTGATATCTTCGCCAGGTAAGAGGAACGTTGGTCTGCTCAATTAAAATAGGAATTATTATTTTTCCCTCATCTCTGGCAAATTGCACTTCATTTGCTACATTTTCAGATAATGCACTATTTTCAGAAACAACCACAATTAGAATCCCAGCCTTACCAAGCGCTTCCTCAATTGCCCGATCCCATAATTTTCCCCCTGTTATCTTTTTTTGATCCAACCAGATAAAAATACCAGCCTTATCCAGGTCTTCTTCTAATTTGATTACGAAATCAGAATCGGATCTTGAATAACTAATGAAAATGTTATCTTTCATTTTTCCCATTGATTTACAAATACAAAAAAGGGTTTAATTTTGTATAACATTAGATGTCAGCTAATTGTTTATCAGAATATGGATAAAACAGAATTGTTGATATAAAGTATTGTTAAGCTCCTTTCAATTTTGCATTTCTTTCGTTTTCATTTGGAAGAAAATTTTAAAAACCCCGCCAAATCCATTTTTGCGATTTTAGCTGCACCGGAAACACCTGGGATGCAAACACCCGCTATCGGATAGAGCTTCGCGAAACACTAAATGTGATGAAAGAGGATTATAGAGACTATTGAAGAAAATGGCATGTTGCTGGTTTCAGATTCTATGACATTAAGTTAATTTGCTGAACATTTATGCCAAGAATAATGTTCACACTATACACAATTTAAAGACAAAAATCTATGAAATATGTTTTAACAGGATCATTGGGAAATATAAGCAAACCACTTGCTGAAAAATTAGTTTCGGCGGGCCACGACGTAACCGTAATAAGCAGCAATGCAAGTAAAACTGGGCAAATTGAAGATCTTAGTGCAAAAGCTGCAATCGGATCAGTTGAAGATGTTCATTTTCTGTCTAAGACTTTTACTGACGCTGATGCCGTTTACACGATGGTGCCCCCTCATTTTGGAGCAACAAACTGGAAAAAATATATTGCCGGAATTGGTGAAAATTATGCAACTGCAATCAAGGAATCAGGAGTAAAAAACGTGGTTAACCTGAGTAGTATTGGTGCTCACATGCCAGAGGGTTGTGGTCCGGTAAGTGGATTGTACTTTGTTGAAAAGGCGTTGGATGGATTGGATGGCGTGAATGTAAAACATCTTCGCCCGGGCTCCTTCTATCCCAATTTTATGAACCAAATTGAGATGATTAAAAATATGGGAATTATGGGCGGAAATTACGGAGAAGGAACAACTCTTGTTATCGTGCATCCCAATGACATTGCAGAAGTTGCTGCCGAAGAAATGAAGGCTTTGTCTTTTGCAGGGAAAAGCATCCGCTACATCGTCAGTGACGAAAAAACGACTACCGAAGTTGGTGCTATTCTGGGCAAAGCAATTGGTAAACCCGAGATCCATTGGGTAAATTTCAAAGATGAAGATACTTTGAATGGCATGTTGCAAGCGGGTATGCCAGAGGAAATTGCTGAAAATTTTACCGAAATGGGAGCGGCCATGCGCAGTGGCGAAATGGGAGCAGATTACCTGAAACATAAACCTTCAAAGTTTGGGAAAATTAAGCTGGAAGATTGGGCGCAAGAGTTTGCAGCGGCCTATGCACAATCCTGATGTTGAAGGGAACTTACAGGTTTCGGGTATTCGGTTTTGTGATTCCTTATTCCGTATTTTTTATTTTGTTATTTCTTTCATAGCTATTTGCAGTTAGTTACTTGCATTTGGTATTCTTCATTGGAAATCCGTTATTGATTGTTCCCTGCCCGTCTGGTCAGGCGGGGATATTGGAAATTTATCAAGGGCTCTTTTTTTATAAATGATACTGATTTTTCTGCAATTCATTGCTGTTTTCAAATCGCGGTTAGGAGATCGCGACACCCACTTCCGTCTCCGGTCTTCCCTCTACTTCCAAACAATCTTCATCAAATCTCTTTTTAGTGAGTCCTTTAAAGCCTTGTATTGCGTCATGTATTTCGGATCGACGGGTTTGGCAGGTGGCGATTCCAGCGTCAGCGGATTAATTGCACTTCCACCTTTATAAACCCTGAAATCTAAATGCGGTCCGGTTGACAAACCTGTTGATCCCACATAACCAATTACTTGTCCCTGGCTTACCCTGGCACCTTGATAAATACCGTCAGCATAGCCCGAAAGGTGCATGTATTGGGTAGTATAAACAGAATTGTGCCTTACTTTTACACTGTTTCCACCTCCACCGGCCCAACCTTTCTTGATAACCGTCCCTTCTCCAATGCTCATTACCGGTGTCCCTTTTGCCGCAGCATAATCAACTCCGTGGTGTGGCCTGACAATGCGCAAAATAGGGTGCATCCGGCCATTTGAAAAATG
>JBBQPP010000133.1:0-8674 GCA_038217255.1 Bacteroidales bacterium
TGTGTTTCATTCGTTTGTTCAGCCTGCCCCTTTTCCTTCTTTTTCTTTTTACCAAAAAGGCTCCCAATTCCTTCTTCTAATTTATCGAAGGTTTTGTCAATTGCCTGATCGGTTTTGCTGTTGGCGCGTTGGTTGGCTTGACGGTTAACTTTCTTTTTTACATCAACTTTAACTTGTGCGTAGGTTGAGAATGTGAAAAATGCGAACAGTAAAAAGATAAAATAGCGTTTCATAATACTGATTTTTTGGTTTTTCTATTGTAAATCTACGGTACTTAAAGTTTGTTTTTGGAAGTGAACTTGAGTGCGCAATCTTTCGCTTTGAATTCGTTACTGTTTTAGCAGAATTTGAATAATCTCTTTTCGTTTTCGGGAAGCGGTTGGAATTTGGGAGTTGTCGGAAAGCAGGATGGAATAGTTTTCCGACTTGTTAATTTCTTTGATGTGATTGATGTTTACCAAATAGGATTGGTGTGAGCGAAAAAAGTTGGTTGGGCCTAATTGTTTTTCAATTTCTTTGATGCTGCGCGACACCACAATAGGCGTGTGATTAGTGAGGTAAAATGTAGTGGAGCTATTGTCGCATTTACAATATAAAATATCTTGTATTTGTACCAAATGAATGGCATCGATGGTGCTGAGAGAAATTCGTTGAGAAGCTGGCATTTTCATTTTTGTGATAAAGTTAAGTGCTGCCGGAATTTGAATAGTGAAGAATTTGAATTCGCCCGTTTTGGGTTTGAATGTGTTGAGGTTTTGTGGAATCAGGTTATTGTGCGGATTGCTTTTTTGTGCCATGCTTTAGCTTGGCGATAATAATAAGTCGCTTCTTTCTTACTTTTTTTCTCCTTTTTGGGGAGGTCGGGAGGGGCTGTTATTTTACAACTTCTCAAGTAATGCAACCAACTTTTTCATTTGTCGCAGCGAAACCGGAATTTCTTTTTTGTTTTTCATAATTATAAAACCGCCATCCGTTTTATCTACTTTTTTGATGTGGTTTAGATTAACCAAAAAACGTTGGTGAGCACGGAAAAAACAATGTTCGGAAAGTAAGGTTTCATAATCTTTCAAACTTTTCGATACCAGTATTTTTTCATTTCCTTCAAAATAAAAAGTAGTGTAACTGTTATCGCTTTTGCAGAAAAAGATATCAGAAATGTCGATTATGTGCATTGAGTCGGAAGTGCGTAAAACCAACTTTTTGGCCTTTGATTCTTCATGGAAAGCATCCATTAAAACCTCCGTTTGCGGGTAGGTATTTTCGTTTTTCTCAATCAAATCAATCGCCCCCTGAATGGCTTGATGGAATTCTGTTTCATTTACAGGTTTCAGAATGTAATCGTGTGCACTAAATTTTATGGCTTTAATCGCATAATTATCGAATGCAGTGATAAAAACCACTTTGAAATTATATGGTCTGAGTTGCTGCAGAATATGAAAACCGGAACCACCTTTAATTTCTATATCGAGTAATACCAAATCGGGTTTCTCCTTTTGAATTAACTTGATTCCGGAATCAACTGACCCGGCAATTCCTGTTAATGTAATATCTGGAAAATATTCAGCCAGCAAACGTGAATTTATATTCTGCATGGCTGGTTCGTCGTCTATAATTACTGCTTTAATCATTTAAGTTATTATTGGTATTTCAATTTTCACCAAAGTCCCTGTTTGTTTTTTATCTAAGATGTTCCGATCTGTCACTTCCAGACCAATTGCCTGCTTTGTTCTTTTTGCAAGGACAATTCTACGTTGCTCAAATATATTCATCGACATAGATCGATGTTTTTTCGTTTTGTTTATACTCGCGTTATTAATTCCAACGCCGTTATCAATAATTTCGATGTGTAAAACAGTTTCTTTTTCTTCAAACTTTAATTCAAGTAACCCTTTATAATCAATGTTATTTAATCCATGCTTTATCGCATTTTCCACAAAGGGTTGAACAAGCATTGGAGGAATATTAATAAAGTCAGTTTCCATGTCTTTATCATAAGTTATTTCGAATTCAAACTTATTTTCCAGACGCATTTTTTCAAGTTCAATGTAGCTGTTTAGAGTTTCTATTTCATCTGAGACAGAGACAAATTCCTGGGCTGAATGTTCCAGGATATTGCGTGTTAACGAGGCAAAGTTATTTAGGTAACCAGCGGCTTTTTTTGTTTCGTTATTTAGCATAAAATTCTGAATACTTGATAAGGCATTAAACAAAAAGTGCGGATTCATTTGCGACCGGAGAAGTTGTTGTTTAAGAATTTCCTGTCGTTGATTATTCTCCTTTTTCTTTCGGAAATACGCATATATTCCGAATAATATAAAAAGAAACAGAATGATGGTTGCAGCAACGAAAAGCCACATCTGTTGGTTTTTGACTTTATTTTCAGTGGTTAATAGTTCTATTTGTTGTTCCTTAACCTTGGTTTCGTACTTTGTGTTTAACTCGGCAACATTTTTTTTCACCTCTGCCGACGATATGGAATCGACAGCAATATGATGTTGTTGTAGAATTGTGTATGCCTCTTTAAAATTACCTTGAGAATTGTAATAGTTAGCCAAAAATTTCAGAACATCACTCTTTTCTTCAAGTAAATCGAACTCTTCCGCTTTTTTCAAAGCAATGTTAGCATAATACAGTGCCGAATCGTTTTTGCCAAGTTCAGAATAAAGTTTCGCAATGCGCCGGTATTCTTCGGTTGTGCCAATACCATCAGCAATTTCTTCAGAAAGTTTCAACGACTGTTTGTTGTAAAAAATTGCCCTATCCAATGCGTCTATATTATAATACGCTTCAGCTAAATTTCCTAACCCTGCGGCAATTCCTCTTTTCCATCCAATCTGATTCGAATAAAGAATTACCTTTCTGTAACAAACAATGCTACTGTCATTTAATCCACGCTGTTTATATATATCGCCAAGCTGATTGTAAAAAAGTGCTTTGTTTCTTGGTGTTATACTGTCCAGTTTGTGCATTTCCTCTTTGGCCAAATTAAGAAATTCATCCTCTTTTTGGATATCACCAATTTGTTCATGCAGCATTGCCAATTTCAGGTAGTTATTAAATATTCGCGAATCGCCACTCTTTTTCCTCAACTCCAAGGATTTCAACTGACAGTCAACAGCTTTGTCAAAGTTTGCCATATCGGTATAAACCACTCCAAGGTTTTCGTAACTGTTAGCAGCAATTAAATCCATATTTTGTGCAAGGTTAATTTCCAATGCCTTTTGAAAGTAGTCTAAAGCTTTGTTGTTTTTGCCCAATATACAGCTTGATATTCCTAATTTGTTATATGTTTCAGCCAGATAAAAACTGTCAGGGTGCTCATCATTTACAAGAAACATTTGTTGTACAATTTCTTCGTATTTCTCCCAATCCCCTTTGTCCTGATAACGATTAGAAAGTGTTTTTAGAAGCAATTTTTTTTCTTCTGTCTTTTTTGTTTTGCCTAAAATATTTGTAAGGCTATCAATTTCGACTTGTGTGTCAACTTTTGCAGATACTTTTATTTGGAGTGAGGCTAGCATTAGTGCCAACAAACAATACACAATATATTTTATTTTCATGGGTTACGTCATTTTATTATTGGGATATCTATTGTAATCCGAATTCCTGTTTTCTCCATGCTAATTTCTCTCAGATTTTGCATTTGGAACTTAAATTTTTTCTTGTACCTCTGTTGAATCAATTTCCTTCTTTTTTCAAAAATGTTCATGGCCATCGATTGGTGACCATCTTTTGCCTTTTCAGTTTTTAAAATCCCTCTTCCGTTGTCTTCAATAATAAATTCAATGCAATCGGTTTTATCCGAAATTTGCAAACGTAAAAAACCTTTATAGTCTATATTTTTAAATCCGTGTTTAATGGCATTTTCAATAAATGGTTGAATCATCATGGGAGGTATTTGGATAAAATCGGTTTCCAAATCATCATCGAAAATAATTTCGTAATTGAAAGTATCTGTCTTCCGCATTTTTTCAAGTTCGATGTAATTTTTTAGCATCGTAATTTCGTCGGTCAGCGAAATAGTTTCTGCAGCCGAATTATTAAGTGTTGCACGGGTTAATGATGCAAATTGCGACAGAAAGTTGGATGCTTTTCGGGTATCGTTTTGCAGCATATAATTTTGTATAGACCCTAGCACATTGAAAATAAAGTGCGGGTTCATTTGTGTGCGCAATACTTGTTGTTGCAAGTCGTTTTGCTTTAAAAGTGCCTGTTTTTTTCGGATGCTCAGGATATAAATAATCAGCAAAATAATCAGTACTAAAGTTGCAACCACTATAATTCCCGCATTTATCCGCTGGTTTTTTAGTTTGTTTTCGGTAGTTAGCAGATCAATTTGTTGTTCCTTTTTTTCTGTTTCGTATCGGGTTTCCAGCTCTTCCAATGATTGACGGATATCTTCGTCGCGCAATTGGCTTTCTACCTTTCGCAGAGAGTCGTTCCAGAAATATGCTTCATTGTAATTTTTCAGTTTGAAATTCAATTCGTAAAGCAATTGCAAGGTTTTCAGTTTTTCGGTCGAATAGTTGTTAATCTCTTCAAATTGAATGTTTGCTTTTGCCAGTTTCAGCCCTTCTTCAAACTTTCCATCTATTTGATAAAGCCCGGCTTTAAAATTATTGCTGAACAAAATGTCGTACGGATTTTCTCCAAAATAATTCTCTGCTTCGGTGGCAAGTTCCAACGCTTTGTTATAGTTTTCGAGTTGTTTATAAATGCCTGCACTGTTGGTTAATGCGGTGCAGATTCCCATGTCGTAATTGGCTTCTTTGCTTAATATCAAAAGCGTGTCGTAATATAGCAATCCCTTATCAAGCTCTCCTTTTTGAACGGCAATTCCGCCTAAGCTGTTGTATATTTTCGATAGATCGCTAAATGATGCACAGCCCTCAACGTCCTTCATTTTATAAGCTTTTTGCACATATTCTTCCCATTTTACCGTGTTGTTATTTTCTCTGAAAATATTGCCCATTGCAATGTAATGGTAGCAAATTCGCGTCAAGTTGTTTGTAGTTTCTTTTGTTTTGAGGGCGTAAAGTCCGTATTTGATGGCCTTTTCGTATTCGCCCGTGTAGTTGTAATTGCTTGCGAGGTTCATACTTATTTTGGCAATTTCGCCGCTGTTTTGAGTTTTTTCGGCACTTTCCAACGCAATTTTATACGATTTGTTTGAGGCGATAAAATTACCTATGCTGGCATACACATTTGCAAGATAATTTGCAATTGTTGCAACCTGAATGTCATCTTTTATGTTTTGGGCAATTCGCAATGCAATTTTTAGTTGAGCTATTGATTTGTCCTGATTACCCTGATCAACTAAATATTCTCCATATTTAAAGTGGATATCAATTCGGTTTAAACTATCACCAGATTCATCAGCAACCATTTTTTCAAAATTAATTGCTACAGAATCTTGTTGATTTAAGCTTACATTGAATGCGTTTTTCGTCTCACTTTTTGTTGAAAAGGGTAGAATCAGAATAAATAAGATCGTTTGGGATATTATAAAAAATCTATGCATTAAAATGGTTTGTTCGATTTAGTCGCTTAAATTAATAAAATTTATCTTCAGTATCGAACGAATGTTCTTCAATTTACATAAAATCAAAACCGGAACTTCCTGTTGGAAATAAAAAAGCCATTTCTCGTTTTGAGAAGTGGCTATTTCAGGTATCATTGTATTTCCAATAACTAATCGTTTGACATATTATAAGTAGGCACCGACCATTCAAAATCACCGGTTGCGTTTGGTTTACGTGCCCACGATTGTTCAATCAATGTTATTGGATATTCAACTAAATTAATAACTTGTAAATTGGGATCAAGCAAAACAACATTTTCACCATCGGCAGAAAGTTTATAGTTGGTATGTAAACCAACCTGTGTTGAATCTCCATCAGCCCAAATAATTAGGTATGAATTTTTACCTATGATGGTGCCAGCAGGGAATTTCCATTTTGTCAAAACTTTTTTGCTGTCGGTGAGGTAATAACCCGAAATGTCCTGGTCTTCATTGGTCGGGTTGTACAATTCAATCCAGTCGTCAAATTCACCATCCTGGTCCGAACCATATTGGCTATTTTTTGGCAGCAGTTCATTAATAATGATTTTTGGGGTTTCTTCAATAACCGGATCGTCATTATTGCAATTTGTAAATCCGATGACAATGAATATTAGCAGTATCAGTTTAAATTGTTTCATTTTCTGTTTTTCGTTAATTGATTTTTGATGGCTAAAAATACAAATTTAAAAACAGAAAGTATAGGAATCTATTGCATTCAAGCCTTTAATAAAACCAAGATCGATACGCTTCTTAAATAAAAAAACCACCTTCCAGTCAGGAAAGTGGTCTATATATTTTTTAATACTTAGTACTCAGTACTAAATACTTTGTACTAATTTCTTACGAACCAAAGTCATCAAAAGCAACATTTTCGTCCGGTACACCAAGGTTATAGACCATTTTCTGAACGGCATCATTCATCATTGGCGGACCGCAAAGGTAGAAGTCGATTTCTTCAGGTTCTTCATGTTTGCTAAGGTAGTTGTCATAAATCACCTGGTGGATAAAACCAACCGGTCCGTCCCAATTATCTTCGGGGAGCGGCTCTGAAAGTGCCAAATGGAATTCGAAATTCGGAAAGTTCTTTTCGATTTCGCGGAACTGGTCGTAGTAGAAAACTTCTTTCCACGAACGTGCGCCATACCAAAAAGTAACTTTTTTGTTTTTTTCCTTTACAGTATGGAAAAGATGGAACAAATGCGAACGCATTGGCGCCATTCCAGCTCCACCTCCGATAAACATCATTTCATTGTCGTTCTTTTTCAGGAAAAATTCACCGTAAGGACCTGAAATCATTACTTTATCGCCAGGTTTACGCGAGAAAATGAAAGAAGAACAAATACCGGGATTAACCTTTTTAAATGCATTATTGGCGCGATCCCATGGTGGAGTTGCTATACGAATATTAAGCATAACAATATTTCCTTCAGCCGGATGGTTGGCCATTGAATAGGCGCGGAATGTAGGTTCCGGATTTTTCATCTGAAGATTGAAAATACCAAACCTTTCCCACTCTTCACGGAATTTTGCGTCCACTTCCATGTCCTTAAAATCAACATCGATTTTTGGCACATCAATTTGTATGTATCCCCCCGATTTAAATTCAAGTGTTTCGCCTTCCGGCAACTTAACAACAAATTCTTTGATATAAGTTGAAACATTTTTGTTTGAAACAACTTCACACTCCCATTTTTTAACGCCGAGAATTTCCTGGTGAATCCTGATATTCATGTTTTCCTTCACCTTCACCTGGCAAGCAAGACGCCAATTCTCGTTTTGCTCCTTGCGGGTGAAAAAGCCTGTTTCGGTAGGCAATATCGAACCGCCACCTTCATCAATCTGGCAACGGCACATGGCACATGTTCCACCGCCACCACAAGCTGATGGTAAAAGTATTTTGCTGTTACTTAGTGTTGTCAGAAGTGTACTTCCCGGTTCAGTTTCAAGTTCAAGATAACCTTCGTTGATGTTAACTTTAACTGTACCTGATGGTGTAAGTTTCTTTTTAACATAGAGTAACATTACAACAAGTAGTATGGTAATGCTTAAAAATACTACCACACTGGTTATAACAACGGTAATTTGTGCTGATAACAATATCATTGGTAACTGATTTTTGTTTTTATAATTTAATTCCCATGAAACCCATAAAAGCCAATCCCATCAGGCCGGTCACTATAAATGTAATACCCAGTCCACGCAAAGGTGCCGGTACATTTGAATATTCGATTTTTTCCCGGATAGCTGCAAGGCCAACAATGGCCAGAAACCAGCCAACTCCCGAACCAAGTCCGTAAACAGAAGCTTCTTCAATATTCAAAAATGCTTTTTGCTGCATGAAAAGTGAACCTCCAAGAATAGCACAGTTTACAGCAATTAAAGGAAGAAAAATCCCCAACTGGTTGTACAGAACCGGGGCAAATTTTTCCACTACCATTTCAACAAGTTGCACCATTGAAGCAATTACTGCAATGAAAATGATAAAAGATAAAAAGCTTAAATCGACTGATGCAAATGACGGGCTGAGCCAAACCAAAGCACCTTCTGTCAATACATAATTTTCGAGCAGGTAATTTACAGGGAGTGTTATGCCAAGCACAAAAATTACCGCAATTCCAAGACCAGCGGCTGTACTCACTTTTTTCGATACAGCCAGGTAAGAACACATACCCAGGAAGTACGCGAAAATCATGTTCTCGATAAAAATCGATTTGATGAATATATTAATTAGATTTTCCATGATAATTTCTTTTTTTGGCTTACTAATTTTCAATTAATTTACGGTTGCGGCTGCGTTGGACCCAAATGATAATTCCGATAGTTATCAATGCCATCGGGGGCAGGATCATCATTCCATTGTTGGCGTAAAATCCACCGTTGACAATGTACCAGCTTTCAGGGATTATCCGAAATCCAAGTATCGAACCCGATCCCAACAGTTCGCGGAAAAAAGCTACTATGATTAAAATAGCAGCATAACCAGCACCGTTTCCAATCCCATCGAGGAAGGATTGCCAGGGACGGTTGCCCAGCGCAAATGCTTCTAACCGGCCCATCAGGATACAGTTTGTAATAATCAACCCAACAAATACCGAAAGTTGCTTGCTCACG
>JBBQPP010000134.1:0-8611 GCA_038217255.1 Bacteroidales bacterium
TTCGCATATCGGTAATTTCGGACATTACCTGTGATATTGAAGGTTCAATCCCCTCAACAAAGCGTGCATCCACAATTGACGATCCATTTTATGATTATAATCCTGAAACAGAAGAACTTGAACCAGCATTTTCCTCAAAAAAGAATATTACAGTCCAGGCAGTTGATAATTTACCTTGTGAATTACCAAAAGATGCCTCATTGGATTTTGGTCAGAACTTGATTGACAAAGTTTTCCCGAGCCTTTTTGGGGAGGATACTGATGGTATTATTGAAAGGGCAAGCATAACCAAAAACGGGAAACTTACTCAACGGTTTGAATATTTACAGGATTTTGTTGAAGGGAAATAAATAAAAAAAGCCATCCGCTGCTAAACGAATGGCTTCTGTTACAAAACCGAATTGAAATAATTTTAAGTAAAGAGACTTAAAAAGTTTCAAATTAAATTTACTGTATTTATATTAACTTTCAATAATTAAATCTTCCTCTCTCTTATGTACCTTACTTCCAATTACACCATAGAACAACAGATAAGCTAAGCCAGCAATAATAACCCAGTAACTTGCCTGGTAAGTTGAAATATCGGCAACCCATCCTTGAATGGCAGGAAGAATACCGCCACCGGCAACCAACACCATGAAAATACCGGATGCAGCTGCAAGATATTTACCCAATCCTTCAACGGCAAGATTGAAAATACTTCCCCACATAATTGAAGTACACAAACCAACCAATGCTAAAAATAAAAATTTAATGGGGACTGGTACCATTCCAAAATGAATTGCTCCTCCCGCAACATTGAAAGTCGGCATTGAGACCAAAGCTGTTTCAGGCCAGAATATAGCTAAAAGAACGAGTCCCAATCCAACGGATGAAGCAAAACTCAACATACTTCTACTTGAAATTTTATTTCCAAAACCAGCACCGAATAAACGTCCAACCAACATCAACAGCCAATAGAAACCTACAACTCCACCGGCTATTCCAGCTCCAATACCCAGCCCTGGAGTATCCCTTCCCTCAAGAATTCTTTGTGCACTTGCATAGGCATCATCACTGATAGTTTTTTCTCCAGTCTGACTATTATATTTTTCAATAATTAACTGTGATTGTTCTGTCGTAGGAGTAGTCATATATAAATTTGCAATCCCTGGCGTTCCAACTTCAACACCTACATAAACAAAAATAGCTATCGCGCCTAAAACAAAATGACGAAATTTCAAAGCTCCTGACATTAGTCTGCCAAGGGGTTCCTTAAGCTGATCAGCATGAGGTTCGGGAATAGATGTTGCCCAAAGAATAAAAAACACCAGTGCAAACACTCCCATTGCAATATACATTATAGGGAAAATATCAGTAATTCTTGATTTTGTTGCCTCTCCAATCAGGATACCTACAAATACAGGAGTGAAAGTGGCCATTACCGAATTGAAAGAACCTCCAACCTGAATAAGTTGGTTTCCTTTGTTGCCACCCCCACCAAGGGTGTTCAGCATAGGATTAACAACAATATTTAACAAACACATAGAGAAACCAGCAACGAATGCACCTAACAAATACACTCCGAAACTTTCAGCATATCCCGATAAATATTGAATCCCTACACCGACAAACCCAACTGCTATGGCTATCAAAGCAGTTTTCTTATATCCTACTTTCGTAAGTAAAATTCCACCGGGGATACCCATAACGGCATAAGCAATAAAGTTTGCCAAATTCCCCAACATTCCCAGGGAATTAGGAACATTGAACTGGTTTTTCAATACAATTCCCATTGGAGCTGCCAAATTAGTAACAAATGAGATCATACCAAAAAGTAAGATCATCATAATAATAGGCACTAAATAACCTTTGTCTTTACTCATAATTGTTTGATTTTAAAATTGTTTATTTTATTTATTTTGAAACTTTTTTGAACTAAATAGGATAAGTTAAATAAGTGAATAATTAATTTAAGCTGGTTGTAAAAATATAAAAATAATTTGCTTTAAATAGTATAAATATACATCATCAAATTCGATGATCTAAAACACTATAAGTCAGTTATCTTTTACAAATCAAGTTTAACCGCACCTTTTGCCCTGATAAACAACTTGTGACAGGATCCCTTTCCGTAAACATGTTCAAGTGTTTTTACATATTCATTCAATTTGTTTTGAGGAACAAAAGCCTGAATGGTACCACCAAACCCGCCGCCGTGAACACGCCATGCACCAGACCCCTTCAAAATCATTTCACTCAGCGCAAGTGCCAATGAAACAACTTGTTCGTCTTTGTGAACTACATCAAAAATATTCTGGTTATACATATATGAACTGTAACCTGATTCAATAACCATGTTAAGGAATGCCTGGAAGTCATTTTTTTCAAGTGCTACAACCTGATCAACTACACGTTGATTATCCCCTTGAAAGTGATAAGCGCGCAGGATTGCTCTGTCACCGGTCTTTTTGCGAATTTCCGGTATTTTATCAACAATTTGTTTCAACGTAACTTCTCTCAAAACCTTTGCTCCCAGAACAGCTGCAACTGATTTCATTTCTGTTGGCAAAGATGCATATTCAGCTTGCGATGCGGGATCGTCATGACCACCGCCAACATCTGTAATAACGAGGGAAAATCCAGTAGAAACAAAATCAAAATCAACTTCCTGTACAATTGGATTAGCAGGATCTTTAAAATCGATTGTAATTAATCCACCCACAGAACATGCCGTTTGATCCATCAATCCACACGGTTTTCCGAAATAATTATTTTCCGACCACTGTCCAATAATCGCATTTTCAACGGCGCTCATTTTTCCATCATTGAAAAGTTCATTAATAATAGCACCAACCAAAACTTCAAATGAAGCAGATGAACTTAAACCCGAACCTTTTGGCACCCTGCCTTCAATGCAGGCATCGAAACCGCCAACTTTGTAACCGTTTTCTTTCATTTTTGCAGCAATGCCTTTCACCAGAGCAGTAGAAGTGTAATACTCGGCTTCATTGGGTTTGATATCGGTAAGTTCAACCTGAAATTCGGGATAACCAGCTGATTTTATACGAATTGTATTTGTTCCGGTAGTTGCGGCAACAGCTATATTATCGAGATTGACCGCACCTGCCAAAACCCTGCCAAAGTTATGATCAGTATGGTTTCCACCAATTTCTGTCCTCCCTGGTGAACTAAACAGTTGAACGTCATTTGCTCCATAAGTCTTTTCAAAATCGCTCATTAGATTTGCATATCTTTCAGACTGTTCTTTTAATGCCGATGAATCGGCACCATATAATTCTTTGAATAACGGATTATTTCCACCATTAATTTTCTCAATCAAACTGCTAATTTTTGTCATAATCTTCTATAATTTCAATTTAATATCTTCTTGTAAACTTAGTTCTACTCCTTATATTTCAGTGTTATTATTTACAATTTCAACTGGTAGGTACTAGTAGGAATAGATATGTATTTTAATTCTACTTTCAAATATGGTAAAATGATGTTACAAACACCCAAATTTTACAAACTATTTCTAATAATCAATTTCGATGGGTTTCTATAATGCCCGGTTTTTTTGCTTAATACCATATCTGCCAATGTTTTACCCATTTCCACAAAATCAGTTGAAATTGTTGTAATCCCCCCGGCAACAATTTCTTTAAGCATTGTATTGTTAAATGAAACAATTCCAAATTTTTTCCCTAGTTTGTATTTGTAATCCTTCGCTTTTTTCACTATTTCAACCAGATCGTGATCAGAAATTACCAAATAAACTTCATACAACTCTGGCCTCAATCCATCGAGTGATTTTACAACCTGGTGGTTAAAACCGTTTTCATTACAAAACCTTTCAAATCCTTTTACACGTTCTGCGGGCTCTTTTCCTCCTGGATTTACAAAAATAAGTTTTCTATATTTTTTCAATAACGAAAGTCCCTGATTTAAAGCATCAAAAAAATCATTTTCAAAATCCTGATATAACGTCGGGTATATTTTTAAATCGGGTTTTAAACGATCCAAAATAAACACTTTGTCTTTCGGTAGTTTTGAAAGTAAGTGGTTCGTGTTATCAAAAGTAGCGGGCATAATAACATAAGATGTATAATTGCCAATGCTTTCAGCAACAAGATTTTTAAATACCTTAAAGTTAAAATGATGAAAATATATATCTACCACACCCTTCCCTTTAAAACTGTTTATCAACGAGTTATATAGATCTTCCTTAAAAGGGTTTAATTCATCAAAAAGCACAAAAATATTCTCTTCATGTGTAATTTCTGTTGTTACAACATAATATCCTTTTCCTGGTTGGCTGAATAGCACCCCTCTGGACTTCAATTCGCTAAAAGCAAGCATAACTGTATCTCTGCTCAAATTCAAATCTGAACAAATCTGGTTTATTGATGGTACTTTATCTCCTTTTTTAAGTGATTTTTTTTCAATTGCCAGTAAAACTGAATTGACTATTTGCCTGTACTTTGGCAGTGAGGATTTTTGGTCAATATAAATAATACGTTTTACCATTGGTTAGTCAGATTTCACAAAAGTATAAAGATAAATGATTTTAAAGCATGTTTTAAAACACTACCAGTACCAACCAGTTCGCTTTTACTTTTTTTGCACCTTTGAATTTTTCACATCAATTAATTTAAACATTCTACAAATGAAAATTGCAATAACATCTTTTGGACATTTACCCGATGGAAGCGATGTAAAACTTTTCACACTGACAAATGACAATAAACTGGCAGTCAAAATCACCAATTACGGTGCACTAATTATCAGTGTCGAAATGCCGGACAAAAACGGAAATAATGAAAATATAGTTTGCGGTTTTGACAAACTGGAAACATACATTAGTGATGAATATCTGGTTAGCTATCCCTATTTTGGCGCTATAATCGGCCGTTTTGGGAACCGTATAGCAAAAGGACACCTTGAAATTGATGGAAAATTATACAAAATGGCAATCAATAACGGGCTCAACCATTTGCATGGTGGAAAAATAGGTTTCGACCGCAGACTGTTCAATTCTGAAGCTTTTGAAAACGAAAAAGAAGTTGGCGTAAAACTAAATTATTTGAGCCCCAACATGGAGGAAAATTACCCCGGAAACCTGAAGGTGACTTGTATATATACCTTCAACAATAAAAATGAATTGGGTATTGAATATCACGCAGAAACAGATAAAACTACCGTCATAAATTTAACCAACCACACTTATTTCAATTTAACGGGTGGGAAAGAAAACATTTTGAACCACGAACTGGAGTTAAGAGCAACAAAAATGACTAAAATGGTTGACCAGATACCAACAGGCAAAATTATACAGGTGGCAGGAACACCTTTCGATTTTAATATTTCAAAAAAAATCAACCATCAAATGGCGGAAGTTCCAATGGGATACGATGACAATTTTGTTTTGGATGACGAATCGGGCGAATTAAAATATATTGGGACTTTGAAAGAGACCAACAGCGGTCGGAAAGTGGAAGTTTCGACCACACAGCCCGGAGTACAGGTTTACACAGGTTACTGGATCCCCGAATTAATTATTGATGGAAAGAAAAAATTTGGCAGCTTTTCGGGAATAGCCCTGGAAACACAGCATTTCCCTGATTCGGTTAACCAACCGGACTTTCCTACAACTGTTTTAAAACCCGGTGAAAAATACAAGGAAACAACCATTTATAAGTTTATAACCGAATAATGAAAGAGCCCGATTAACGGGCTTTTTTTTATCCTTTTCCTTCAAGTAATTGTTTTGCAAATTTTTATGTAAGTTTGGTATAACAAAAATACCAGTGTTACAACTATGAAAACTATAATCGAACTTTTTGAAACTGCAATCACAAAATTTCCCGACAACATTTATTTATGGGAGAAAAAAAATGGCAAGTACGAAGGAACAAGCTATAAAGAAACCCGCGAACAAGTATTAAACCTGGCGGCGGGATTAATTGAAATCGGTTTCAAAAAAGGCGATCGTGCTGCATTGGTTGCCGATGGACGAAACGATTGGATAATCAGCGAACTTGGAATTTTGTATTCCGGCGGCATCAACGTCCCGCTTTCTATCAGGCTTGAAACCAATGAAGTAGCATTCAGGTTAAAACACAGCGGTTCTAAAATTATTTTTGTATCGAAAAATTATGCTGCAAAAATCGAAGAAATTCGGGGCGAACTGCCGGAACTTGAAAAAGTGGTTTTTATCGATGGGAAAGAAAATCCCGGGGAAAACGACATTAATTACATTGATTTGGTAAACCGTGGAAAAGAATTAAGAAAAACAAATGCTGAATTTTACGATTCAGTTTGGAAAAATATTCAGCCAAACGATGTAGCAAATATTTCGTACACCTCGGGAACAACTGCCGACCCAAAAGGGATCATGCTTTCACACCTGAATTATGCCGCAAATGTGGTTCAATCAAATGGCTTACTGGATCTTCATCCACACTGGAAAACGTTGGCAATCCTACCCTGGGATCATGCTTTTGCGCACACAACTTGTCTTTATGTTTTTATGTACAAAGGAGCAAGTATCGCCTCTGTTGAAATAGGTAATTCACCACTCGAAACACTGAAAAATATTCCCAGGAACATCAAAGAAGTGCAGCCCCATATCATGATGAGTGTTCCGGCTTATTCAAAAACATTCAGAAAAAATATTGAAGCCGGCATTAGGGCAAAAGGCGAAACGCTTTATAAAGTGTTTCAGTTTGCTTTGAAAGTGGCTTATAAATACAACGGAATCGGTACCGACAAAGGCAAAGGGTTTCGGTTTTTATTAAAACCGTTGCTTTCTGTTTTCGATTCAATCCTTTTCAAAAAAATACGCGAAGGATTTGGCGGCAACCTATTGTTTTTTATTGGTGGTGGCGCTATCCTCGATATCGAAATGCAAAAGTTTTTTTACGCGATTGGATTGCCAATTTGCCAGGGTTACGGACTAACGGAAGCTTCGCCGGTTATTTCATCAAATGTACCGAAGTGCGTGAAATTTGGTTCTTCGGGGAAACCCGTTGAAAACATGGAACTGAAAATTGTTGATACAGATGGAAACAATTTGCAACAAGGCGAAAAAGGCGAAATTTGTATAAAAGGAGATAATGTGATGCTCGGATATTGGAATAATCCAACCTCAACTGCCGAAACCATTAAAAACGAATGGCTCCACACCGGTGACATGGGTTACGTTGACAAAGACGGTTTTCTTTATGTTTTAGGCCGGTTCAAAAGCCTTTTGATTGGCAATGACGGAGAAAAATACAGTCCCGAAGGAATTGAAGATGCTATATTGATTCATTCGCCGTTCATTCAGCAAATAATGCTGCATAACAACCAAAATCCATACACCGTTGGGATGGTTGTTCCTGATATGGAAGCAATAAACCGCGAACTAAAACACCGCGGACTTGAAAAAGGAAGCGACACAGCCAATTCCGAAATTCTAAAATTGATTCAAAATGAAATCAACCAGTTTAAAAAAGGTGGGAAATCGGAAGGAATGTTCCCTGAACGCTGGATTCCGACAACAATGGCAATTCTTCCAGCAACTTTTAACGCCGATAACAAAATGTTGAATGCCATGCTGAAAATGGTTCGCGGAAAAATAACCGAACATTACGAAAAAGAACTCGATTTTCTTTATACACCACAATCAAAGAATATTGAAAACGAAATGAATCTGGAAGCGTTAAAAAAATGGAATTCGTGATTCGGAACTGGATGCTTGATGCCGGATGCTTGATTGATTGCTTAGAACTTGGAACCCGAGACGTGAAACCTGAACTTTAAACCCGGAACCCGGAACCCAGAACTTTGAACTTTGAACTTGAAAACCCGGAATCCGGAACTTTGAACTTTTCCAATTCATTTGAGATATTTAACGAAATCCAGGAGTTTTATACGGCTTAATTTAGTATTTTTGCAATCCATTTTACCGGGGCTGATTGGTTTTGACAGCGGGTAGAAGAGGCAGGTAAGCATGCAAGGTTTGGGTTGTTGACCTTTTAAAATAATAACCAAAACACAATTGGCGAAAATAATTACGCTCTTGCTGCGTAACCGAATTAAGTAAGTTACCTTTATTCCGAAACAAGGTTTTGGAACGAGACATCGCCCGGATGCTAATGCTTTGAAGCGGTCCGATCAGGCGGTGCAAGAAAATCGAAGCTAGTTTTAGTGAGGCTCTGGCACTTTTACAAAAATAAAAGAGATAAGGTAAACATTGGTGGCCCTGATCCGGTGTTTATTCGAAAAACAAGTCTGGGGATAAGCATGTAGAAAGCTTGTTGCTTCCTCGTTTGGACAGGGGTTCGACTCCCCTCAGCTCCACTTTTCAAATAGCAGAACAAAGCAAACTCATGTAAGTGAATCACTTACATGAGTTTTTTATTTTTAGCTTCTGCAAATAAATGCATAAAAACGCATAAGTAAAGGTGGCAAGTCGGGACCATTGTCATTTTTTAAGATTGCCATCTTTTAGGCGCGTATTGCACTGAATTACAGTGTTTTGCATTTCGGGTTCTTTCATTGCTAAAATACTTTTATAAACAAAAATTAAAAGATTTTATCATGAAAAAACAAGAAACATTTTCAATTCGCTTTTTTATCAGAAAAA
>JBBQPP010000135.1:0-8571 GCA_038217255.1 Bacteroidales bacterium
AAAAAAGTGGTGGTTTGGCTCGATCCTTCGGAGTTTAAAAGTACCTGGCTCGGTAATAAAAGTGTTTACCGCACGCGCATGGCTTTGGCCGATGACGGTGAATTAATCGTCCTCGCCCCTGCCCTTATTGAATTTGGCGAAGACAAACAAATCGACAAACTCATCAGAAAATACGGCTATTTCGGGACACCTCACACACTTAAACTTGTTGAGGAAAACGAAGATCTGAGAAATAACCTGGGAGCGGCAGCACATTTAATCCACGGTTCTTCTGAAGGGCGGTTCAGCATTACATATTGCCCAGGGAAAGGTGAGAAAAACCTGACAAAACAGGAGATTGAAAGTGTTGGTTTTAATTGGGCTGATTATGATGAAATGACTGCCAGATACAATCCTGAAAAACTAAAAGACGGATTTAATATCATGCCCGATGGTGAAGAGATATTTTATATTTCAAATCCTGCAATTGGGCTTTGGGCTTTTAAGGATCGGTTTGAGTATTAAGAAGGTTGCCGTGGTTCTCTTTGTTGTCATTGTTTTCAAGTTACTATTCTAAAATAAAACCTATAAAACTCAAGAATACAAAGCATTTTCAGTACACGAAAACAGTGATAACTTGACAACACAAAGTGGACTACAACGATAACTAATCCAACAAGTATTAACCTACAAAAAACGAATATCTTATGATGAAACAATTTGAAACTGTCCGTTGGGGAATAATTGGCGTTGGAAATGTAACCGAAGTTAAAAGCGGTCCGGCATTCTACAAATCTGAAAATTCGGAGCTGGTAGCAGTAATGCGCCGAAACGCTGAAAAAGTTGCGGATTACGCAAAAAGACACAAAATTTCCAAATATTATACAAATGCATCAGAATTGATAAATGATCCGGAAGTGGATGCTATATATATTGCTACCCCACCCGATTCTCATGCAAGTTATGCAATTGAGGCCATGCGAGCCGGAAAGCCGGTTTATGTTGAAAAACCCATGGCAAGAAATCATGGAGAATGCATGGAAATGCTGAAAGTGTCTGAACAAACCGGCGTACCAATTTGGGTTGCTTATTACAGACGAACTCTACCTGCATTTCTTAAAGTGAAAGAATTAATTGAGCAGGATACAATTGGTAAACCATTGATGATAAATGTAAAATTATTTAAACAAGCTGATGAAAGAGGTAAATCTCACAAAGAAATGCACTGGCATGTTTTCCCTGAAATAGCAGGTGCAGGGCACTTTTTTGATTTGGCATCACACCAGTTTGACTTTTTGGATTTTGTTTTCGGTCCGGTTACAGATGTAAAAGGAAATGCATCAAATATTGCAGGATTATATCCAGCCGAAGATACAGTTTCTGGAACATGGAAACATGAATCGGGAGTTGTTGGTTCAGGAAGCTGGTGTTTTGTGGTGGATGAATCTTCAGAAAAAGATGAAATTGAAATTACAGGCGAAAAAGGTCAAATTTCATTTCCCTGCTTTGCAAAAGGCAATCTGAAAGTGACAACCAAATCAGGAACAAAAGAAATGGAATTTACTAATCCGGAACATATTTCACAAAATCTGGTACAACAGGTTATAGGAGAACTTCGGGGAGAAGGAAAATGTGTCAGCACAGGTGTTTCGGCTGCCCGAACCAATTGGGTTTTGGATGAAATGGTCAAAAACTACTATTCTCAGAAATGAAAATTATTATAGACGATAAAATACCCTACATTAAAGGTGCGCTGGAAACGGTTGCAGAAGTAATCTATTTGCCAGGTAACAAAACTACTCCCGAAATTGTAAAAGATGCCGATGCAATTATAACCCGCACCCGCACCATTTGCAATGAAAAGTTATTAAAAGGTTCTTCTGTTAAATTCATTGCAACCGCCACTATTGGTTACGATCATATTGACACTGCATATTGTAAGCAAGCCGGAATTGAATGGACAAATGCTCCAGGTTGCAATGCCGAAAGTGTAAATCAATATATTGCTTCTGCCCTGTTTTCATGGTCGATGAACAAAAGAACTGATTTAGCAGGTAAAACAATTGGTATTGTGGGAGTCGGACAAGTAGGTTCGAGAATAGCCAAAACATGCGAAATTCTGGAAATGAACGTTTTGCTGAATGACCCACCAAGGGCAAGAGCAGAGGGTGCCCGCAAATTTGTTTCGATAAAAACCATTCAGGACGAAGCTGACATAATAACTTTTCATGTTCCGCTAATCATGACCGGTATCGATACAACAATTCATATGGTAGATAAAAAATTTCTGCTAAATGTCAGAAAAAAACCTTTGATTATTAATTCTTGCCGTGGTGAAGTTTTTAATTCCGAAGACGTGTTCAATACATTAAAATCTGGGAATATCTCGGGTTTGATTATTGATTGTTGGGAAAATGAACCCAATATCAATCTGGAATTATTGAAACTTGTTGATATTGGTACACCACACATTGCCGGATATTCAAAAGATGGAAAAGCCAACGGCACAAAAATGAGTGTTCAGGCTGTCAGCAAATTTTTTAAACTGGGATTGGATGACTGGCAACCGGAAAAAGTTGAAGCTCCCGAGAATCCATTAATTGAAATAGATGGAACCCAGAGGCGCGAATATTCAATTCTGGCTGAAGCAATTTTATCGACTTATAATATCGAAAACGATGACGATGCTTTGCGATCTTCCCCTGAACTTTTTGAAAAACTGAGGGGCGATTATCCCGTAAGGCGCGAATTCAACTCTTTCAATATAAAAACAAAAAATATTGAAAAAGAAACAATTTTGAAATTAGAGAAACTAGGATTTAAAATAGTTTAAAACCACAATAGTCACATAAAACACAATAGAATCTTATGTGCCCAAGTGCCTATGTGGTTCACAAAAATATCACTATAAAAAAAATAATATGAAAAAGTTAGCAGACATTGGCCTCATTGGCCTCGCCGTTATGGGCGAAAACCTTGTATTGAACATGGAAAGTAAAGGTTTTACGGTTGGAGTATTTAACCGCACCGTATCGAAAGTTGATGAATTTATGAATGCCCGCGGAAAAGGAAAAAATTTCATCGGAGCACATTCAATTGAAGAACTTTGTGCATCGCTCGAAAAACCTCGCAAAGTAATGATGCTCGTAAAAGCCGGTAAACCGGTTGACGACTTTATTGAAAAAATAATGCCACACCTCGAACCGGGCGATATCATTATCGATGGTGGAAACTCACATTTCCCGGATACAATTCGCCGTGCAAAATATGTCGAAAGCAAAGGATTTCTTTATATCGGAACCGGTGTTTCAGGTGGCGAAGAAGGTGCTCTTTTGGGACCATCAATTATGCCAGGCGGTTCTCCAGCTGCATGGTCGGCAGTGAAAAATATTTTCCAGTCAATTTCGGCTAAAGTCGAAGATGGCACACCTTGTTGCGATTGGGTTGGCGAAGATGGAGCCGGACATTTTGTTAAAATGGTACACAACGGTATTGAATATGGCGACATGCAAATTATTACCGAAGCTTACCAGCTGATGAAAGAACTGCTCGGAATGAACAATACCGAAATGCACGAGGTTTTCAAAAAATGGAACGAAGGTGTTCTCGACAGTTACCTGATTGAAATCACTCGCGATATTCTGGGTTTCAAAGATGAAAACGGAGAAGAAACCGTTGAAATGATTTTAGACACTGCAGGACAAAAAGGAACGGGGAAATGGACAGGAATTTCGGCTTTGGATTTGGGTATTCCCCTAACCTTAATAGGCGAATCAGTTTTTGCACGTTGTCTGTCAGCACAAAAAGATTTGCGTGTTGTTGCCTCCAAAGCAATCAAAGGACCAAAGCCTGCATTTAAAGGCGACAAAAAACAATTTATCGATGATATTGAAAGTGCTTTACTTGGAGCGAAACTCATTTCTTATGCGCAAGGCTACAACCTAATGATGGAGGCCGCGAAAGAGTATGATTGGAATCTAAATTATGGTGGAATCGCATTAATGTGGCGCGGCGGTTGTATCATCCGTTCGGTGTTTTTGGCCGACATTAAAAAAGCATTTGATAAAAATCCTGATTTGGCAAATCTGCTGCTTGATCCTTTCTTCAAAGAAAAGGTGGAAAAGGCTCAGGCAGGTTGGAGAAGGGTTTGCGCAACTGCACTTGAAAATGGGGTTCCGGTACCAGCTTTAACTTCGGCATTGTGTTATTTCGATGGTTTCCGCAGCGAACGTTTACCTGCTAACCTGTTACAGGCACAACGTGATTATTTTGGAGCTCACACGTACGAAAGAATCGACAAACCACGCGGCGAATTCTTCCACACCAACTGGACCGGTCGCGGCGGAGATACTGCTTCTTCTACTTATACGGTTTAGCAAGTGTAGAAGCCTCCCCTAACCCCTCCAAGAGGGGAATTTAAAAGCCACTTTCCATTAGGAAAGTGGCTTTCATTTTGAAATCAGGTACAATACCTTTACAAATTTATCATCGCCTTAATCGCCCCGTCTTTGTATCCTTCAACGATTTCGAAGGCTTTTTCGGTTTCTTCCAATGGGAAATAATGGGTAACCATCATTTCAACATCAATCTTTCCAGAAACTACTAGTTCAATTGCTTCTTCAACACAATGGTTTTGGCGACGAACATTTATTACAGTCAATTCTTTTCGACGCATTAAATCCATATCGAAAGTGTACTGAGCTGAAGGAGGAATTCCAACAAGAACTAACTTACCTCCAGGTTTCAATATTTTTAAAGCATTCGTCACAGCATCTTGTTCACCACTGGCTTCAAAAGCAACATCAAGTAAAAGTTCGTGTTTGTTTTTAACAACTTCCTCAACATTATCAAATTCAGGATTTACAAGATACCTGGCTCCAATTTCATTTGCCCTTATTAAACGATAATCCAGCGGTTCAATCATCGTAATATCTTCAATTCCATCAGCCAGCAATTTGAACAAAACGCTCAATCCTATTGGCCCTGCACCAAATATTCCGACCGAAGTTTCCTTTTTTTGAATTTGCGCAAGTTTTACAGTATAAACGCCAATTGTCAATGGTTCAATTAAAGCAGCCTGAACAGGGTTCATTTTTCCTGTTACCGGAAAGCAAGTAAAATCGGGCATTACGATATATTCGGCTAAGCAACCGTCCAATTGGCCAGGACAACCCAAAAACTTATTGTTCCGGCATGTGTGTGGCCTGCCAGCAAGGCACTGATCGCAATGTCCGCAGTGCACTGAGGGATCAACAACCACCAGATCACCTATTTTAACGTTTGTAACTTTGTCCCCAACTTCTTCAATAATTCCTGAACACTCATGCCCAACAGGGAACGGGTACTGAACTACCTGGCTGCCAATTTTCCCTTCCGCATAATAATGAATATCGGAGCCGCAAACCCCAATTGTTGACATTTTTATCTTTACCTCGCGTGGACTTACAATTGACGGATTCGGAATTTCTGTCATCGCCATTTTCTTGATTCCTGTTAATACTACCTGTTTCATTATGTTGAAATTGATTTCTGTTGATTGTGACACCTTAAAACTATTGCACGCTAATTCAATTATAATCCTGTCGTGTCATGCTGTTTGAATAAATAACAATTCAAAATTGTTTAAGTTGATTTTTAAAATGGTGAAATTTATTGGCGATAGTTATTAACAAGAAAAAATATCAATAATAATGAAGTGCTTTTTACGTACTTAAAATCAACCTGTTAATTAGCAATTAAAAAAGATTTTTTAACAATCATTAATAATTTTTTAATAATTTTTTAAAATTACGCTGATTTTATACTATATTCGTCAAGCAAAAATTTAACAAATAATTAAAGTTATTATTTTTTATTACCTTTTCTCTATTAGACCAATGTTTTCTGTCTAACTAAACTAAACTATGAACAATCGGGTTATCAAATAAAATGATAACCCTTTTTTTATGCTCTGTTTTTAAGGTTATGTTGAAAACGCAGATAGAATAAAACCCCGGCTACTCCCAAACCTGCCAGATAACCATACCAAATTCCCTGCGGACCAAGTTGAAGGCTGAACGACAAAATATAACTTGTTGGGATACCAATGAACAGATAAGCAAAAAAAGCAATGAACATAGGCAACTTCACATCAGCCATTCCTCTAAGTGTACTTAACATTACAACCTGAAGTCCATCGAAAACCTGAAAAATAGCGGCAATAATTAATAAATCGGAAGCTATATCAATTACTTGAGTATCAACAGTGAATAAAAAAGGTAATACATTTCGGGCAAGAACGAACAAAAGACCCATTGAAGACATAAATACAAGAACGAGATGAGTTGAAGCAAAAGCTGCTCTTTTTAACGCCGTGTAATTATTGACACCCATTTGATGGCTTACCCTGATTGTATTGGCCTGTGAGATGCCAAGCGAAATCATGTAAGTAAAAGAAGCCAAACCAATTGCAACCTGATGCGCAGCCAAAGGAACTTCACCTAACCAACCCATCATAATCGCCCCAATGCTAAAGGCAGTAATTTCAACAATTATCTGGAATGCAATTGGAATCCCTATTTTTAACAACGAAATAATTTTCCCTTTGTTGAAAAGCTCCTGATTAGCATATACAAAATACCTTTTTATTGCAGGGGTATTCATAATGTATGCAAAAAATAGGATTGGCATTGCAGCTCTGGAAATTAAAGTTCCAAAACCAGCACCATTTAAACCCAATTCAGGAAAACCAAACTTCCCGTATATTAAAAGATAGTTGAATATCAGATTAATAACATTGGCCGTAATAGTAATGTGCATTGCAATTTTTGTATTTCCAATACCCTCGAGAAATTGTTTGACAGAAAAAAAAAGCATAAAAGGAACGTATGAAATACACAGAATTAAATAATAAGGCTGGGCAAGTTCGGCCACATTTGCAGGCTGCCCCATAAACGGCAACAAAAAATAAACCCCAACCATTACTACAAACAACACTAATGCCGCAGCAAGATGAGTAAAAATCCCATTTTTAAGCCAGACTACCACTTCATCATTTTTTCCGCTGCTAAAAGCGCTTCCTATCAGCGGGGTGATGCCAAAGGTGATACCCATTCCGAAAAACATTCCAATCATGAAAATACTGTTGGCAAAGGATGCTGCAGCCAGTTCAGAAGTACCAACATGACCAACCATCATGTTGTCGATTAACGAAACCGATACCTGCCCAATTTGCGAAATAACAACTGGCATGGCCAAATAAAGGTTTCTTTTATAAAAAGGTATGTACTCTGCCAGTTTCACGGCACCAAAGATAGGGTTTTAGCTTATAAGGAAAACCAATAACTAAATTTTACCATAAAAGCATTCTGTGCTTTCACATTTGATATTTTCTTGAAACTTTTGGTTATAGATGAATTATATTGATCTTCATAACTGGAACTTGTGTTAGTCCAAACAAAATAAAAAGTTGATCCGGTTTTGTATTCCCATCTCAACACAAAATTTGATCTGAACTCCTGAAAATTAAAATCGGGGTTTTCAATTTCAAAATCCAGCAATTCATTCCCATTTTCGTCGTTCAATTTATCTCCATTTTTAAAAAGTGGTGAATATCTTTCATTCACATCTTTTGATTTCGACAGGTTGACTTTTCGATATGAATCGTATTTACCAATTGATGCATACGGACTTCCATAATATTGCAATGAAAGTTCGGGCGTTATAAAATACTCCACCCGCAAAGTTGTGTATAAAGTTTCCCGGGCAATTTTCCCCACCACGTATTCCTTTTTCCCATCAACCGTTTTTTGTTTTACATATTGGCTGTTGTTGATTTCATTGGTAAAACTGGTTAATGAGGAAACTGTTATATTGTTGTTGATAAGCCAAAACAAACTAACATCATATCTGTTTTTCCAGGTTATTTTATCATCATATTTTGTAAAATCCATTAAAGTTCCAAAAATTAGATTTTTGCTGCTGTTCGTTTGGAAAATATATCCTGCACTTGTGTTTCCATCAATCCTGAGGGATGGCCCACCCCGCAATTGGCGGGTATCAATTTCGTTAAATGTTCTGTCGATATCCACTCTCAATGACCAATAATTTTTAAAAGTAAATTTTGATTCGGTATTAAATATATCCATAAGTTTCTCGCTGCCAAAACTCCAATTTCGCCGCTGGTCAAAACCAAAATGGTACTTCAATAAAATCCCATAAGGTTTGTTCACTATATATAATAAGTGGGTTTCTTCCCTTATATAATCTGCCTGACGCATGTATCCCACATCATTTAAATCAACGCCCGGCGATCTCCAGTCAAAATTACCCGTAATCCTTAATTTTCCGCTTCGTTTTCCTCCACTTACTTCGCCACCCCAGCCTTGCAATGAAGTTAACACAGGATTATATTCAAGATGCCTAGCATCTTCTCTTTGATAAAGGTGTTGCGATGATCTTTGCAACCTTGAAATGGCAGATTCACTACCGTCGATTTTCGAATAAAAACTTTTTGAATTGATAAAATATTTCCGGTTTAACCAGTTGTGCTCAAAATCAATTCCTCCAACAAGTGATTTATCTGCAAGGAATTCAAGTTGCATGTCTTTTATA
>JBBQPP010000136.1:0-8348 GCA_038217255.1 Bacteroidales bacterium
CTGGTTTAGAACGCATTAATATCAATGATTTAAAACGCCACTTAACTTTCTTATCATCCGACAGCTTGCAGGGCCGATCATTTGGAACACCCATTAATGGATTAGACATAGCTGCCGCCTATTTGAAAACAAACGCAATAAGAATTGGACTTGCTGATGGTGCCGATGATTATTTTCAGATAGTCCCCATTGTTTCTACAAAGCCAGATATCGAAAATACATTTCTTGAAATTACGGATTCGGAAGGAAAAGCAATATTAAAAACCGATTCGATAATCGGATTGCCACAAGAAAGCGATATTGACATTACGGATGCTGAAATTGTATTTGCAGGTTTTGGTTATAAAGATAAAAAAACCAGATACGATGATTTTGAAGGATTGGAACTTAACGGAAAAGTTGTCATGTTTTCAATTGGCACTCCTGAGTGGTTTCAAAACAATGAATTACCACACTGGAATAATAAACTTGAAACAGGGAAAGTAAAAAGGGCTTTTGAAGCGGGTGCTGTCGGGGTCATTTTAATCAACAGTCCGCTGGATAAGGAAAAAAATATTTATAACCGTATTCAAAAATGGATAAACAGGACTGATTTCAATCTGGAATCTCCCAAAAAAAAGCCCGAAGAGTATTCTTATATTCTTACAACTTCTGCGCAGGCAGATGCAATTCTTGGGCAAAATGGGAAGCTCAAAAATCTACTTTCTGAAATTTCAACTAATGAAAAACCACAATCATTTATTATTGAAGGTATTCGGGCCAATATCAAAGTAAAAAGTATAACTGAACATTTTCAAGGTAAAAATATAATTGGGATTATTGAGGGAAGCGACCCGATTTTGAAGGATGAGTGTGTCGTGTTTGTGGCTCATTACGACCATTTGGGAATGGATGAGAATGGCGAAGTTTTTAACGGTGCTGATGATAACGGATCGGGGACAGTTACACTTTTGGAAGTTGCAGAAGCGTTTGCCAGATTGGAAAAGAAACCCAAACGCAGCATTGTATTTTTATGGGTAACTGCTGAAGAAGAGGGAGAACTGGGATCGCAATATTATGTTGAAAACCCTTTATTCTCAATGGATAAAACAGTGGCTTGTATCAATATCGACATGGACGGGCGGGTTTTTGAACAGCGCGACACAGTTTGGAACAAATCGCCAAAAAAGGTAAAAGATTTTGACGGTCTTTACACCCTAACAAACAATATTTGGCCAGGATTAAAAAAGATATACAGCAACGCATGCAAAACCCTTGGGTTAATTCATGATTATTCGTTGCCATCTAACTTCATGCGCAGCAGCGACCACTTTTCTTTTCACAACAAAGGAGTGCCAATTTTGAATTATGCCACAGGTTATCATGCCGACTATCATAAAGTTACTGATGAAATTTCACGCATTAATTTCGAAAAAATGAAACGAGTTGCTGACCTTTGTTTTTTAGTTGGACTTGAAATTACCAATCGCAAAAAAATTAAAATCTCGGGAAAATAAAAATTCAAACAGAATATCTTTAAAAGATGAAGTCAAGAATATTAGTTGCCCTCCTATTACTTTCTTTTGTAAATGTTGGTTTTTCGCAGAAAAAGGAGTTAAAAACAATAACAGAAAATGAACTCAAAGCGCACCTTGAGTTTATTTCAAGCGATTACATGCAGGGACGGGATTTTGGGACGCAAATCCCGGGATTGGAGATTACTGCGGAATACTTGAAATCACAGTGCTTGCAAATGGGATTGAACCCGGGCGTAGAGAATTATACGCAACCAGTCAAAATGGAATCCATTCAATCTGAAAAAGAAAATACATTTATCAAATTGAAAAGCAAAAACGGCGAAACACTTTTTAAAAGCGATGAAATCCTCACATTTCCGGGTTCGCTTAAAAATGATACAATCAATGCTAAAATAGTATTTGCAGGTTACGGATATAAAAACAGTGAAACCGGATATAACGATTTTGACGGCCTTGACCTAAAAGATAAAGCGGTATTGATAATGACCCGTAACCCTGAAATTGCTAACGACACCTTAAATAATGAAGATATTACAAACCTGGAAATGGCAAAGCTGGTAAACATTTTTATGTCAGGCGCAAAAGCAATTATCCTCGTTTCCGACCCTCTGAACAACGATAATAGCTGGTTTGAAATGGTAAAAGATTATGCCTCGCAGGGAACATGGCAAGTTGAAGGTTCAGAACAAGAGGTAATGCCCGGAAATAAAATTATACTGGCCAACAATGAAATTGCAAACGAAATTTTGAAGGAATCCGGGAAAACACTGGAACAAATTCAAAATGAAATAAATACAACCGGAAAACCTAATTCTTTTGAGATAGAAAATGTTACTGCCGGAATTCAGGTAACAAAAAAGAGAGAGTTGGTTTACGGCGAAAATATTATTGCGATTGTGGAAGGCAGCGACCCTGTTTTGAAAAACGAATGCGTCGTATTGACAGCCCATTACGACCATATTGGAATAAGCGGAAAAGGCGAAATCAATAACGGCGCCGATGATAATGGCTCAGGTACTGTAGCGTTGCTTGAAATTGCAGAGGCTTTTTCGGCAATGAAAAAGAAACCCAGGCGGAGCATAGTTTTTGCATGGGTTACTGCCGAGGAAAAAGGACTTGTAGGTTCGGCATATTATACACAAAATCCGATATTTCCACTCAAAAAAACTGTTGCAAATGTCAATCTCGATATGGTTGGGCGTTCGGCAGAAAAAGAGCTGGAGAAAGTCGATAATCCTGAAAAAAGCGTAGCCGGACCAAACGGAATTTATATTATCACTGGCGATAAAAGTCCGGAATTGAAAGAAATCAGCAATAAAATCAGCAACAAGTTAGGCTTGGTTCCAAGCGATGCTTTGACTGATGAATTTTTGAACAGCAGCGATCAGTACAATTTCTATAAAAACGGAATACCTGTGATTGGCATTTCCACTGGCCTTCATGAAGACTACCACCACCCCACCGATGACTTCGACAAAATTGATTACCACAAAATGAAACGCGTTTGTGATTACACTTTTTTAGTGGTGGATGAAATTGCAAATAGGAAGAGTTTTTGAACCACACAGGCACATAAGATCACATAGTTTTCAATTTAAAAAACCCTTATTTGTCCTCTGTACCTATGTGGTTTAGCAATTAAAAAAGAATTTGCGAAAAATGATTCAGGAAAAATCAAGTTTTATTAAATTATTCGTGTATGGACGAATGTTTTTATATTTATACATTTTTATTCGTGTATGGACGAATTATTTTAGTTTTAGCTAAATATTTTCGTATATGGACGAATATTTTTATATTTGCGTAAAATTATTCGTGTATGGACGAAAGATTATCAATAATAAAAAAATTCAATTTTTGGGGCGACAGAACCCTCGACTTAGGATATGCACGTACCCGATATACAGACAAAATCGTTGATTTTACAGGCAATCGACTAATAAAAGTACTTGTTGGACAACGCCGCACAGGGAAGAGTTACTTGCTGCGACAAGTCGCAAACCATCTGATTAATAATGGAGTATCGCCAATCAATACTTTATTCATCAACAAAGAGTTTACTGATTTTGAATTTCTTGTCAACTACAAAGATCTTGATGAATTAATCAAATTGTATAAATCTGAAATGAGACCTGTTGGAAGGGTTTATATTTTTATTGACGAGGTTCAGAATATTGAAGGCTGGGAAAAAGTAATAAACTCATATTCACAGGATTACACCGAATATTATGAATTTTTTGTCAGTGGCTCCAATTCCACAATGATTTCTACAGAGCTGGCGACAGTGCTTTCAGGACGATATATCAATTTTTCTATTTTCCCTTTTAGTTACGGCGAATTCCTTGGAATAACCAAAAGTGCACAATCAAAGTCAAGTTATGTTGAATATATGTCAACTGGCGGATTACCGGAGCTTTTTAGGCTTCCAAACCCTGAAACAAAGAGGAATTATGTGTCAGCCATAAAAGATACTGTGTTACTGCGCGACATTATTCAACGCCAAAATATCAGGGAACCCAATTTACTTGAAGATATATTTGTGTACCTGGTCAATAACGCTTCAAATCTCATATCAATCAGTAATATTTTCAAATATTTCAAAGGGTTGGGACGGAAAACAAGCTACGATATCATTTCGAACTACATTGGGTACATCCAGGATGCATTTTTGATACACCGCTGCGAGCGTTTCGACATCAGAGGAAAGGATACAATAGGTGGAAATGTGAAATTTTATTCGAATGATTTGGCATATAAAAACTACTTGTACCCGGGATTTGGCCAAGGATTTGGTTACATGCTCGAAAATCTGGTTTACTTGGATTTACTTAGGGCCGGGTACGAAGTTTATACAGGAAATATCAAAAACAAAGAGGTTGATTTTGTAGCCAGAAAGGCTGATAAACAAATCTATGTTCAGTGTGCCTACCTTTTAGTTGAACCCGAAACCATTGCACGTGAATATGCTTCGCTGGAAGCAATTGACGACAATTACGAAAAATATGTAGTTTCTCTTGATGATTTAACCATGCCTTCAAATAAAGGTATCAATCATATCCAAGCTTGGGAAATGTCAAAATACCTTTCACTTTAGAATTTGAACCACATAAAGTCATAAGATCACAGAGTTTTTTTATAAATTCTATGTGCCCTCTGTGCCTATGTGGTTCAAAAAATTCTAAAACGGCTTAATCCTCAACTTATAATTCCCCGAATGTGGCGCAACCCGATAACGCTGCAACTGGAGGATGGCAGTGCCACCAACCCCTGTAACTTCATAATCAACATTCAAAATCGTATTTGGCGCTTCTTTTAACTGATAAGTATAAACCGCGCGGTCGAGGTTGTCGGTTGTAAATTTGTGAAGGCTGAAATTCAACAAATCACCTCCACTTATCATCAAACCTTTTCCGTCCGAATTTTGAACTTTCAACCAGCGCACATCCGAGCGGTTGCCATATTCCTGCGGGAAAATATAGGGAACGTACATTTCATTGGCATTTGAAAAATAGTGACCAACTTTTGCACCGGTTTTTCGGTCTGGATAGTTTTCAAACGGACCGCGGCCATACCATTCAACATTGCTGAACTGTTTTGGCAATTGAAACTGCATGCCTATTTTTTGCAACATATCGGGCATCGGACCGTGAGGTATGATTTCCTGATCCAGTTCAATGGTTCCATCCGACAGAAAAGTCCGGGTTTCGTTGCGCTGGAACGCCGAAACACCACTTCTGCCAGTCATTCTGTTGTTAGCAGGTTGTGTTGTATTGGAAAATGCTTTTATCTTCATTGTAAGTTTTGAGCTTGTGTTTTGGAGAATTTCAATTTCATCAACCCGTTGAACCAAATCCCGCATTCCCAGTGTGCGCAACTGGTTGTCGATGCTGCGGCCAAAACCGGGTGTAAAATTTCGATCCTGAAATTGCTGGCTTCCCCATGGGTCGTTATCATTTGCAAGTGGTGCGCGCCAAACATTAAATATCGGGCCGCCTTCCAAATATTCAGTATCATTGTATTTCAACGAACTGAAATTCCCGGTTTTCTTGTCAATCACATATTTGAATTTCGCACCCGAAATTGTCAATTCCCTGTCATTTTCAGCATAAGAAACATTTCCTTTCAATTCGGATTTATCCACTTGTTTTACAGGAGTTTGCACAAGCATTTCATCCCACGCAATTTCATGGCCTTTCTTTGCCCAATTTGTATCTTCCTTTAAAAGAAAAGAAACAGTCAGCATACATTCCGAACCACTTTCAATTGTTGGCATTCTGAAAGGGATTGAATCGATTGTTGTATTTCCGGCAGGCAAATCGATTTCGAAAAACCCACGTTGAATCGTGTCGCCATTAACGCTGACTTGCCACACACCTTGCAACTCGTTTATATTTATAAATTGATGGCGGTTTGTAATTTTTACCTTTCCGTGTTCAACATCAATTGGTTCAATTTTTACAGGCTGACCCGATTTTTTAATCTGATATATTTCAGGCTGGATCTCCCTGTTTGGCCAAACAATTCCATAAGTTCTGCCACCCAATCCAACTGCGTAAAAATCACCTTCCTTTTCATCATTCTCAAAACTTAAAGCAAGAACAGCATTTGTGGTATCATTTTTTAAGTCATTGATTGAAACTGCTTTGTCAAATATTTTCACATCATCAATGATCATTTTCGAAAGTCGCCCCGAAAATTCGCCCTGATCCTGTGTTTCAGCATCACGGCCAATACAAAGCGGGAAAGGCGATAAACTAATATTCCCGTTAAAATTGGTTTGGGCAACAGGTTTTTCATCAATATAAAGCTGGAGTTTGTTTCCGTCATAAATTCCGGCAATGTGGTGCCAGGTTTCATAAAAATTGCTGCCTACTTTTGCTTTTGCCGAGATTCGTTTGTCGCTGTAAACATAAAATTCAAGCGTTTCGGGATTTTCCATGATAATGCCAAACTGATGCGTCCCTTTTGTGATAAATGTGTTGGGTTGAGGGATTTTCGATGGTTTTACCCAAAAACCAATAGAAAGCTGGTTTCCCGAAATATCCAAACTTGGATCGCGGTAAAACTCAATCCAATCATCGTGACCGGAAAATTCAAGTCCACGGCCATTTTTGCCTACGGTAAATACCGGTCTTCCCATAATTTGCCCGTCATTTTTGTTGGGCGATAAATCCCTGACAATCCAACGTGGTGTGTTAATTCCGGGGCTTATCCAGTCCCAAATTGCGCCTCCGGTAAGTCTCGGATATTTCCAAATATATTCCCAGTATTCATCCATTCCGCCCAGACCATTCCCGGTGGCGGCAAGATATTCGTCCATAAACGAAGCCCGCTGATCATTTTCTGGAAGAACTTTTCCGTCCGCCAGATTTTTAAAGTCAATCGGCACCCAGTAACGCGGCCCTACAATATCTTCGAAGGGAATATAAAAAGTGTTTCCACCATACATCCACGCCGGACGGCTTGGGTCGATCGCTTTTCCAGTTTTTATTACTTCGTTAATATTGAACCCGCTGCCAGATTCATTTCCTGCACTCCACACTATAACCGATGGATGGTTCCTGTCTCGGTAAACCAATTTCCGGCTACGGTCGCGGTACATTTCAGTCCATTTTGGATCTTCCGACAAATATTCGTTCATATGTGATTCATCGCCAACTTCATCAAAAATATATACTCCCAATTCATCGGCCATTTCAATGTATTCAGGTGTTGGCGGGTAGTGACAGGTGCGCACACAATTAATATTGAATTGCTTCATTATTACCAAGTCTTTTCTAAGCGTTTCAAGCGGAACGGCCTGACCGTGTTCGGGATCATGCATGTGGCTGTTAACTCCATTTAGTTTTACAGGTACACCGTTTATTGTGAGGATTTTATTTTTATATTCAACCTCACGGAAACCTATTTTTTTTGTGAATGCTTCAAGTGTAGCTCCGTTTTTATCTTTTAAATGAACAAGAAGCGTAAATAAATTGGGGTGTTCAGCCGACCATTTTGGCGGGTCAACTACCAGCGTTGAAATATTTATCTTTTTTGTTAAAAGTGAATCGACTTTAAACAAAACAGATTGAATCCCATCTCTTAAAATTGACTTTTTTTCTCCATCCAAAACATCAATTTCCAAAGTACAAATCACTGAATCCCGGATAGTATTTAATACATCGGTTTCAATCGTCAAAGTTGCGTCTTTGTAATCTTTATCAAAATCGGTAACCACATAAAAATCATGAATGTATGTTTTTGGCAGAGCAACCAGTTTCACATCACGATAAATTCCTGAGAGCCGCCACATATCCTGGTTTTCGAGGTACGAACCATCACAAAACCGGATCACTTCAACGGCCAAATCATTTTCACCTTTTTCGATAAAAGGTGTTATATTAAATTCTGCCGGTTCGAAACCGCCCTGGTTATAGCCTACTCGTTTGCCATTCACCCAAATATACGATGCTGATTTTATCCCTTCAAAACGAAGCATGATTTCTTTATCCAACCATGTTTTCGGAACAGTAAATTTGCGTTTATAGCACCCGGTTGGATTAAAATAATCAGGGATTTTTGGTGGGTCGCTTTCGAAGGTAAGTGCCACATTTCTGAACTTTGGATAGTCATAACCTTCCATTTGCCAGTTGGCCGGCACTTCTATTTCATCCCATTCTTTCACATCAAATTTTGGTTCCCAGAAACCTTCAGACACCAAATCTGGTGTTTCTACCAGCTTGAATTTCCACTGACCGTTCAGCAATTGAAAATTCTCATTTTTGTTTACCCTGTTAAGTATCGCGGCATCTTTTGTCGAAAACGGAATATGAAAGGCATGTGGCGCAG
>JBBQPP010000137.1:0-8346 GCA_038217255.1 Bacteroidales bacterium
CCTTTTTTTATCCAGCAATGTATCGCGGACTATGGCATTTTTAAAATGTTCATCGCCGCCCCCAACAATTATCCTGTTATCAAAAGTTCCCCTCAAATATAAATATGGTGAGGCGGTATCCCAATAAATATGGTTTTGAAAAGCTGCCGGAAAATGCTCAAAAGACTCCGAGGCCAAAGCATAAGTGCTTTTTAAATTGACAATATTTTTGTTTAAATTTTTTACGCTTTCATATCCTGTACAGTGAACAACATGATTGGCTTGTATGGTTTGCTTTTCTGTGGTAATCGCACGCATTTTACCGCCCTTTTGCTTTACATTTTCAATTTCAGTTCTGTCGAAAATGGTAGCTCCCGTATTAGCGCAAAACTTCAATAAATCATAAGTGAATTTGTAAGGATCCATCATTGCACCTGACTCAGATTGTATCCCGGCGCGGGCATTCAATCCTAAATCTTTTAGATCTTTCTTTTCCAACCAGTCAACATTAAAACCAAAATTCTTTCGTGCTAAGAATTCGGTGTTAAGCATTTTCAAATCTCTTCTATTTGAAGTGAAATAAATGCTTTTTTTGAACTCAAAATGGCATTTGCTATCTATTTCATCCACAATATTTTTCAAATCGAAAATTGCTTTTTCGCAACTTTTGTAGCTTGAAACAGCCGTATCAACGCCGCGTTGTTCAATTAATTTATGGAGCGGGACATCTATCTCATACTGCAACATGGCAGTGCTTGCCGCGCTGCTGCCGTTACATACATCGCGCCTGTCAACCAACACAACCTCTTTTCCCAATTTCAACAATTGATAGGCGATTAATGCACCAGTAATTCCGCCACCAACAACCAAAATATCAGTTGAAATGGATTGTTGCAAAGAGGGGTAGCCTTTTTTGAAGGCGTTTTTTATTAACCAATAGGTTTCATTTGAACGGATATCCATTATAAATCACTTTTTAAAATTTATATATTCTTTTTATTGTAAGAAATTAAAGAAATATCGCGACCCGAGATTAATCCCAAGTCGCGATATTAGGATTGTTATAAGTGAGATTTCAAATAAGGACCGGACAATCGCTATTTTTTTTCATTCATTTTTTCACGTTCCCAAAACCTATGTTGAGCTATTGCTTTCACAAAATCTTCGCGAGGCGAATCTATCAAAATGCCTGGTAATTTATCTTTTCCACCTTTTTTTGGTAATGAATCGATTTTCATAAGCAGTTCGGCTCCTTCCCCATCAGCGGCAATAGCTTTGCAGTGTTTAAAAGCCTCGGCAACAAATTCAAGTGCTTTGGGTTCCGCCATTAAAGTCGAGCAACTTTTTTTACCTGACGGAACAAAAACAGCATCAAACAAAACAGAAGCGGCGGTAAGGAAACTTTCGTCAACCTTAATTTTTTTGCTTTTATCAGTTTGAATTTCTCCCAAATGAATCGAGATAATTTTTGTCATTGCCCCTGCATTCTTTAATGTTTTTTGCATTTGATTCAGTGACTCGTCATTCACATCATCGGCTGCAAGAATCGCTATTTGCCGCGATTTTATTGTATCCTTTACTGTATTTTCCATGCTTAATGAAGCGGCAGCCGGTATATCAGGATCAGCTTCAATGGATTGGTATTCTTTCGGATCCACATCAGCGGGAAAACTGTGATTTGTAATTGCACCGGGTTTCGGAACTTCAATCCCCAAACCTTTTGCAACACGTTCAGCAAGTGATTTATTTACTTTCGTGAGTAATCCTACCATCCGTTCGCGTATTGCTTCTTGTTTAACTTTGCCCAGTTCAAAACGGAATGCGTCCACAATGTGGTTCTTTTCAGTTTCGCTCATGCTGTTGTAAAACATTGCTGGCTGGCTAAAATGATCCATAAAACTTTTGCTCCTCCCCCGGATTTTGTGTGCATCAATCCGTTCATGGTAAGAAACGTAACCTCCCTCCGAAGCTTTTGCTTGATGAGGATGGCCTCCACCTGTTGAATTTGGATTATAACTTGACTGACCGGGGTTGATAGTTTGCCTCATGTAGCCGTCGCGCTGGTTGTTATGAACTGGAGCGATTGGCCGGTTGATAGGTATTTCGTGGAAATTTGGTCCACCCAAACGAATTAGTTGCGTATCGGTATATGAAAATAACCGGCCCTGCAAAAGCGGATCGTTTGAAAAATCAATACCCGAAACTACATGCCCTGGATGAAAGGCAACCTGTTCTGTTTCAGCAAAAAAATTGTCGGGATTGCGGTTGAGGGTCATGCGGCCCACAATTTTAACTGGCACAAGTTCTTCGGGAATCAGTTTTGTTGGATCAAGCAAATCGAATTTGAATTTATGCTCGTCTTTTTCCTCAACTATTTGAACACCGAAATCCCATTCAGCAGGTTGCCCATTGTCAATGGCATCCCATAAATCACGCCTGTGAAAATCGGGATCATTTCCCGATATCTTTTGTGCTTCGTCCCACAAAACAGAATGAACCCCAAGTAGCGGTTTCCAATGAAACCTTACAAATACCGACTTGTTTTCTTCATTCACAAATCGATAGGTGTGTATCCCAAAACCTTCCATCATGCGCAAACTGCGCGGGATTGCTCTGTCGCTCATCAACCAAATTAAGTTGTGCATTGTTTCGGGCGTAAGTGATACAAAATCCCAAAAAGTATCATGCGCCGATGCTGCCTGTGGAATTTCCTTGTTTGGCTCTGGTTTCACTGCATGAATCAAATCTGGAAATTTAAGCGCATCCTGTATAAAAAATATGGGCATATTGTTCCCCACCAAATCATAGTTGCCCTCTTCGGTGTAGAATTTTACAGCAAAACCTCTCACATCGCGAGCCAAATCGGTAGAACCCCGTGAACCTGCTACGGTACTGAACCGCGCAAAAACGGGAGTTCGCGTTCCTGGTTTTTGCAAAAATTTTGCTTTTGTGTATTCTGCCAAAGATTCCGTCAGTTCAAAATATCCATGCGCCGCACTTCCACGAGCATGGACTATTCGTTCTGGAATTCTCTCGTGGTCGAAATGTGTAATTTTTTCGCGCAGGTGGAAATCTTCCAATAAACTTGGTCCACGCTCGCCAGCTTTTAGCGAATTTTGGTCGTCGTTAATTCGCAATCCCTGATTGGTTGTCATAAATTCACCGTTATTATCCACGGTGTTCTTTTTCAGATCTTTACTTTTTGAATCTACGTTTGTTTTTGGTTCTTTTGAATTTGACATGACTTTAAAAATTAATGTTGATCAGACACATATTTATTAACCCTAATAAATTTTTACTTTTTAGCCTTTGGTTTTTCCAATTCTTTCACAGGTTTTGTTTCAAGAGCAGCATCAAGTCGCTGTTTTTTGAGTTCGGCAAACCGGGCACCAAGTTCTTCTTGTTCTTTTTTGTCCAAAATCTTTTCTGCATCCGGGAATAAATCTTCTTCCTCTTCCTTTAAATGGTGGTCGAGGATTTCTTCGAAAACTTTGAATTTGACCATCCAGCGTTGGTTGTCTTTCGGGAAATCGGCCAAATCCAGAAGTGCCTGGTTCAAAATAACATGCTCTTCCTGCGATTCAAGAGATTCGTCCTTGATGTCTTTTTTTGTGTGTAACTTACTCAGGAGTATGTCTTCCTCTAATTCATGATGAATATCGAGATGCTTTTTTAGATAGATAAATTTGCTGACATCTTTTTTAATTTCTTTAACCATCTTCCTCATTTCGTTGTGATGATCAACTAATTCTTTAGTAATTGTTTTTGTTTCCATGCTTTCTATTTTTAATGCTTTTAAAAAATTATTTTTCTTAATGGCAAAAGAAGAAGGACAATAAATTGCCCTTCCACATAAACCAATTCCAAAACCAATAAACCTTAACCCTATTCTAACTATCCTTTTTCAAGTCTTCTTTCAATTCCCTAAAATTCTGTTTGATATCATTTCCTAATTGCTCGAGATTGTCCCCGGTTTTGTCCGCCCATTTGTCCAAATTATTTTCCAATTCCCGGGCTTTCATTCGTGCGTTGTTAACAGCTTCGTCAGTCTCTTTGCCTAAATTATTGCTTCCTTCTTTGAGGTCTTTGGAAATTTCATCCATGTTTTCGTTGAACTCGTTCAACTCTTTATCTAATTTGGCAGCAAAATCAGGATCGTTTTCATCAATTTTGTCCAAAGCCTGGCGCAAATCTTCCAATTCACTTTCAGCCTTCTCCACTGCTGCCTGATAATCCTCACTATTCACCGAATTGTCTGTGGCAATTTCATTCCTTTCTTCGTTTGGGTTATTGTTTCTTGCGGTTTTATTGCATGAAACCATTAAACCTAAAACGAATACAACCATAATTGTCCCTGTAATAATGTTTTTTCTTTTCATCTTTTTAAATTCTTATTAAACATGTTTGATGTCGGATTACTACCTTTCAAAATAATGCCAAACTAATTGGAAGAAAGGAAAGATGTTAGGGATATCCTGTAAAATAAGGGAATACACAAAAACAAAAAAGATCCGATAATGATCAGATCTTTAAAAATATAGTAACCAATGTAGATTTATATACTCAATGTGTGGAAAAAGATGAGGTCAGATTTCCTCCGTAATCAGGTATTCAAGAAAGTTAATTTCCAATGGTTTTTCCATAAAGGCACTTACAAATGGAAATTCCATTACTCTTTTTCTATCTTCTTCTTTTTTTGATGCTGTACAAACATAGATTTCAACCGAATTTTTTATCTTGTTTAATTTTTCAATGTTTTCTAAAAACCCAAAACCGTCCATTTCAGGCATATACAAATCGAGCAAAATATAATCAGGCAATTCATTCTTTTTTGCATTCTTTAAAAAATCAATTCCTTCTATTGCATTATCAAAATAGACGAGATAATTGGATAATAGTTTCTTTTCCAAGATTTTAATGTAAAGTTCAACTAAATATTTGTCATCGTCAATAATAACAACTTTATTATATTTTCCACATTCTATCATTATTAATTTTTATCCTTGAATAAATCAAATAATGTTCCAAAATTAAAAAAATAATCCATTTTGTTTATTTTTTTTTAAAATTTATCAAACAATATATTGTTACAAATCTATGTTGTACAATTTTATTTTGTTGTATAGCGTTTTCCTGTCAATGTTCAAAATTCTGGCAGCTTTTGATTTGTTAAATCCGACCTCCTGTATAGTTTTGATTATCAGTTGTTTTTCAGTTTCCGATGAGGCATTTTTTAAAATTGACTGTAATTGGGTATTCATACTTGATGCGTAACCAACAGTAACTTCGGTTTCAGGACAATTAATTTCATTGGGGAGGCAATATTTCTTAATTAATGAGCCTTCCGACATTAAAACCGAGCGTTTAACAATATTTTTCAACTCACGCAAATTTCCAAACCATGGATAAGTGAGGAATATTTTCTCCACTTCTGTGGATAATCCAGTTACATATTTATTCAGTTCTTTATTCGCCATATTAATAAAATGGTCAGTGAACAACAAAATATCTTCTCCACGTTCGCGTAAAGGAGGCAAATTCAATTTAAACTCGTTTAAACGGTGGTATAAATCTTCCCTAAAACGATTTTCTTTCACACTGGTTTGCAAATCATCGTTTGATGCCGTAATTACCCGAATATCAATTTTCTGACTTTTCGAATCCCCAACTTTTGAAACTACACGCTCCTGAATGCTCCTCAGTAATTTCAACTGAATTTCATAGGTGAGATTACCAATTTCATCTAAAAACAATGTGCCGCCATGTGCTTTCTGAAATACGCCTTCTTTGTCGTAAATTGCGCCCGTAAACGAGCCCTTAACATGCCCAAAAAGTTCGCTGTTGGCCAGTTCTTTTGGAATTGCACCGCAATCGATGGCCATAAAAGGTTTGTTTTTCCTTGGACTGTTTTCGTGAATGTACCTTGCAATATATTCTTTCCCAGTTCCTGTTTCGCCTTCGATAATTACTGACATGTTGGTTGGAGCCACCCGTTGTGCAAGTGCGAGAATATTTTTTATTTGGCTACTGTTGCCGGTTACAAAATCACCATTTAAAAACAAGTCCTTTTTGTCGGGTTCAGCTTCCTCAACTTTTTTCGAGAGCAGGTTTTTAATCAGTACCAGCAGTTCCTCCTGCTGAATGGGTTTTGTAATGTAATCGGCTGCCCCCATTTTAATGAGTTTTACGGCCATTCGAACATCGGTGTAAGCAGTCATTATAATAACCGGCATGTTGAGTTGCATTGAACGCAACTTTTGCAACACATCAAGGCCGCTGCCATCGGGCAGGCGATAATCACAAAGCACTAAGTCGAAGTTGTGGGATTTGACCAACTCAAAAGCTCTTCTTTGTGTCATTGCAGTTTGAGTTAGATACTTATTATTTTGCAGAGTACGACTTAAAATTTCACAAATAAAATTGTCATCGTCGATAATAAGAATACTCCTATTTGAATTTTTCATACATTTTTGTTTTGAATTTTAATTCAATTTACAAATATAAATAAACCCACAAAAATTATGAAATCAAAGATACTAATGTTCGGTTTATAAGATTTATTATGATTCCTGAAATTCAATGCAAAAAATGCAACTTTTATGTAATTGAACTTCATTGAATTGTACCTTAAAATCATCAGGATTAAAAATTGAATGGTATGAAAAGAGAAAAATTAATTGAAGAAATAAATAATTTTTAAAGCTATGAGGACAATTCTTTATATTATCGCGGTCGTTTTGATCATTGGTTGGATATTGGGTTTATTTATATTTTCAGCAGGATATTTGATTCACGCTTTACTAATCTTTGCTGTAATTTCAATTTTACTCTCATTGATACGGCGCTCAGATTAATAGTATGCGCGGAATTGAGTTCATAGTTTGGCAGAACATAATTAATTATTCTGCCTTTTTAATCGAAATTAATTACAAAATTTCAATGAATGTTTAAAAAATTCGCATGATTTATTATCCATTTAGTTCTTCATAAAAGCGCAACCTGTTTTTTAAAGAATTTATTTCATTTTTCATCTCATCGATTTGCTCCAACAAATGCGAAATGGCTTCAATCCCTTCTATATTGATATCCAAATCGTAATGAAAGAACACAATCTTTTCAAGTATCGGTAATTGTTCCTGTTGGATGAAAATCGATTTATCTTTAGCAATAAGTTCAATTAAACCAGACTGTTGTAATGAGTTAACAAAAGATTTTTCAATATCGTGGCTTGCACAAAATTCTTCGATGGCTATTAAATATTTTGTTTCCATAATCTGCTTTTTTAATTACGATTTCGACAATTCGGCGAAAAGTTGTTTTTGCTTAACTGTCAGGTTTGTCGGGATTTTTATGTTCCAGGTAGTGATCAAATCGCCAAATTGCCCCTCTTTTTTATACAAGGGGAAACCTTTGCCTTTCAATTTAACCTTGCTCCCATTTTGCGTTTCGGGTTTCACTTTCAATTTTACCTGACCGTCCAAAATATTTATTGTGATTTCGCCGCCCAATACGGCAGTATATAAATCCAAATCGACGGTTGCGTATAAATTGTCGCCCAACCTTTTAAAAGTTGGATGATGGCCTATTTGAAATGTTATATACAAATCGCCGTTGGGGCCGCCGTTCACTCCCGGGCCGCCGTGACCCGCAATTTTAATAGTTTGGCCGTTTTCAATTCCTGCCGGAATTGTAATTCTTATGTTCTTGCCATTTACTGAAAAGGTTTGTTTGTGGGTTTTGTAGGCATCTATCAATTCGATATGAATTTCGGCATTAAAATCCTCGCCCCTGAACCTCATCTGCCTGCCACGACTTGCACCGTGAACACCACCAAACATCGACTCAAAAAATTCTGAGAAATCACCGGACGAGTATGAACCTGAAAAATCATAACCACCAGATCCAGTAGTCCTGCGTTGTTGTTGTTTTGTATTTTCAAACTGTTCGGCATGTTGCCAGTCTTTACCATATTGGTCATATTTCTTGCGTTTTTCAAGGTCGCTCAATACTTCGTTGGCTTCATTTATTTGCTGGAATTTCCTGTTCGCGTCAGCATCGTTTGGGTTCAAATCGGGGTGGAATTTACGGGCAAGTTTCCGGTAGGCCGATTTTATATCCTTAACGGTTGCGGAACGTTCAATCCCAAGAACTTTATAATAATCTACGTATTCCATGTTCTAAACATTTACTTGCTTAATAAAACAATAAAAAAGTTAAAGTGTTGTGAGAATTACTGAAAAATTAGCTTCATTATTTATTGTTTTTTTGTGCTAAAATTCTTTTTGCACTGCCACTTTAGCCCGGTGTTCATCAGCAAGATAAATCTCCGCTTTTGTGTTTAATCAATTAAAAACGGTTTTAACAAAC
>JBBQPP010000138.1:0-8293 GCA_038217255.1 Bacteroidales bacterium
ATCCCTGTTCCGGACAAGTTCCCGTCTATGACGATGGAGTGAAAACGTATTCAATAGAAGAACGTTCAGATGGCGTGTATGTGGGAGTACCTGCAGAAAAACCACATGAACCAACACTTTCTGATATTATGGTCGAAACGATGGTTAACTGGGATATTGATGCCGTTTTTGGCATGGTGGGACATTCAAATCTTGGTCTGGCTGATGCTTTGCGCAGACAAGAAGTTAAAGGTAATCTGAAATTTATTGGCATTCGGCACGAAGGGGCCGGCGCATTTGCTGCCAGTGCGTACGGAAAACTCACGGGGAGGCCGGCCGCCTGTTTCTCGATTGCGGGCCCCGGAGCTACCAACATGTTTACCGGATTGTGGGATGCAAAAGTTGACCGAGCGCCTATCCTGGCACTTACCGGACAAGTTGCAACACAGGTTGTAGGAACCGGAAATTTTCAGGAAGTGGATTTAGTCCGGGCTTTTCAAACCGTGGCCGAATTTAACCACCGGGTACAAAAAGACAGCAAACAGGCGGAATTAATGTCATTAGCGATTAAACATGCTATCCTGAAAAGGGATGTTTCGCATTTAACTTTTCCTGATGAAGTGCAGGAAATACCGGCAGGCGATGCAAAAGCTCAAACTCCCGAAGGAAGGATGAGCTCTATGAAAATTGCTCCGCCACAGGAAAGCCTCGAAAAAGCTGTCAGCCTCATCAAAAAATCTTCGCGACCAATAATTATTGTCGGGCATGGGGCACGTTTCCACATGGAGGCTATCATTAGTTTTGCTGAAACGCTGCATGCACCGGTATTGACTACGTTTAAAGGGAAGGGATTGATTTCTGACCATCATCCGTTGGCTGCGGGAGTTCTTGGACGAAGCGGTACGCCTGTGGCTTCTCATTTTATGAATCAAAGCAACCTGATTATTGTATTTGGAGCTTCATTTAGCAACCATACCGGCATAACACCGAAAAAACCAACCATTCAGGTCGATTTCGACCCGCTGGTATTAAGTAAATTCCATAAAATAGATGCCCCTGTTTTAGGCGAAATATCGGTCACTGTTTCCTTAATGCATGATAGCATTGGGAAAGATTTAAAGACTATCGACCAACGACCTGAACTTGCCAAACGCTGGAAAATCTGGCGCGATGAAAAGCAAAAACGTTTGCTTGAAGTCCGGGGAAAAGGAATTAGTTCAATTGCTGTTTTCGATAAGCTGACCAAACTGGCGCCGGAAAATGCAGTTATGTGTGTCGATGTGGGAAACAATGCCTACTCACTGGGGCGATACTTCGAATGCAAGCAACAAAGTTTTCTGATGTCGGGTTATCTTGGGTCCATTGGTTTTGCCTTTCCGGCTGCAATGGGTGCGTGGGCTGCAACGAATGGCAAACGTCCGGTTGTTGCCGTGGCCGGTGATGGTGGTTTCGCCCAGTACATGGCCGAACTAACCACTTCGGTGAAATATGGCATGAATATCAAACTTATTTTACTGAACAACGACGAACTGGGGAAAATATCAAAAGAACAGCGCTCAGGCGAATTTGATGTGTTTGCCACCAGCCTGCACAACCCTAATTTTGCCGATTATGCCAATAGTTGCGGAGCGCTGGGCATAAGGGTAAGCAATAAAAATGAACTTGCCACCGCCATGAAATCAGTTTTGGAAATTAACGGTACCGCTTTATTAGAAATTATGACTGATGTAAACCTGATATAAAAAACACGACTCCTTGGTGAGAACTCAAACAATTTTATTGTAATAATGGGAAGTCACTCCAAATAATTAGTATTAAACGATAGTTTTATGGGAGAACCCGTTGTATTCTTCCACACCGAAAAAACTGAGTTATGGAAATTATACTGTTTTCAAAGCTGACTTGTCCTCTTTGCGGGCATCAAAAAACGGAAAAAATGCCAACAGATGGGTGCCAGTTTTTTTACGAATGTGAAAATTGCAATACGGTTTTGCGGCCAAGGCCTGGAGACTGTTGCGTATATTGTTCTTATGGAACGGTAAAATGCCCATCAAAACAGGAAGAATAAATTAATTTTAGAAAAATTCAGATTTTTTCATCTTTTTTTGTCAGGATTTCTACATACTGCGACTAATAAGCGTAATTATAAAATTATACGCATATGTTATTAACACTTGATTTTTAATTAAATTATTTAAAATATGATAGAACCAACTACAAAAAAAAGAATTTTGTAGTTGAAATTGAATCAAAAGAAGAATACATAACCATTCGAAGATCAGAATATGAGTTTCTTGTAAATACCGTAAAAGAGTTACAACAAGAGGCAATAAATTTACGTGGCCGGGTAAAAGAATTGGAAGGGATGTTATCAAAGACCAGTAACAATAGCCATAAGCCACCCAGCAGCAATGGTTATCAGAAAGGCATAAAAAACAGTAGGGAAAAAAGCGACAAGAAACAAGGGGCACAGTTTGGTCATGAAGGCAAAACATTGAAAACAGTAACAAATCCTGATTATGTTGTTGTGCATATATTAACTGGAAAGTGTATTGCAGGTTTTACACTCTATATCAAGAAAAATAGGTTGATAACCTATTGATTTATTAACAATTGCAATTTTCATGAATCGCAACAGCCACATCATTAATGTGTTAAAAAATCATGTTGTTGCAATTCTAATTGTGCACCTACCTGAGATATTGACAAACAGCTTGTTATGGTATAATTTGCAGGCATGTTTGTGAAGCCTTTGGTAAAATATAACAAAAGCACAAAACAACGATATCATGTTTATCAGTTATGTGAAAGTTTCCGCCTTGACGGCCGGATTAGGCACCGGGTCGTTATCGGGCTTGGCAAACTTGATGAACTGCCCTGTGAAGACCAAAAAAAGCTCCTGGGCAAACGGATCGAAGAATTGGCAACATTCCAGGGCAACAAGCTGCCTTTGTGCCAGACGGAGGAAACCGTTGAAAAACTTGCGCATTACTATTTTGGCGAAATAAAAAAGAAGGGGCGTTACGATCTTGGGAACGGCAAGCCCGACTGGCAAACCGTTGCGATATTTCAAAATGATTAATTGGATTAATTATTACAGAACAAATTCTCTTAATATGTCTCTTTTTATGAATGTATTTTCCAGAAATCTTACTTGCACTGACAAAATTTATTCTAAATGGACTTTAAGAATAAACCAAAAATCAAAGATTACGTAATTTTAAAAGTGTATATTTAACTTATTAAGTTTGGACTAAATTGAAGTTATACATTAAAAATATGGTTTGCATTCGCTGTCAGATGGTGGTGAAAGTCGAGCTTGAAAAACTCGGCCTGCCATATCTTTATGTGAAAATTGGCGAAACAGATATTATTGGAGCTGTTCAACCGGAACAAATGGAACAATTAAAAATCAACTTAAAAAAGGCAGGCCTGGTTTTGATGGATAATAAAAAAAGTGTCCTTGTCGAAAAAATAAAAAGCGTAATTATTGAATTGGTTCACTATTCAGAGGACCAAATCAAAGTAAACCTTTCGGATTACCTGAGCGAGAAACTTAATTATGATTACACTTACCTTGCCAATCTATTTGCAGAAGTAAAAGGTATTACCATTGAAAAGTTTTACCTGACCCATAAGATTGAAAGGGTTAAAGAACTGATTGTTTATGACGAGTTCAATCTTTCAGAAATAGCATATAAAATGCACTACAGCAGTGTTGCCCATCTTTCAAATCAATTTAAAAAATATACCGGCCTCACGCCAAGCCATTTTAAAATGCTTAAGAATAATCGGCGTGAAACACTCGAAGATGTGTGAATAATTTAAATAATAACCTATTGTGTAAAACTTTCAAAATTGAGCGGGTGTAACTTTGTTCAGAACTTCTTATTGGACGATAGTGCAAATGGAAGAAATTGAAGAATCGAAAACCCATATCCTCATACTAATTATTGAGTATGTGCCCAATTAATGCAAGTACCTCATTAAGTTTTTAAATTTATCAGTATTGCGTATATTACAGAATAATAGGAAAATGTTTTTTCTGAATTTATGTAATTACAAAAGACGTTATATAAAATAAAAGCAATTATGATAGAGGAACTTACTAATATGGCGATAGCCTTTAAAGATCAATTGTTATATCTTATTCCGCAACTAATTTTGTCGTTGCTGGTATTAGGAATTGGTTATATCGTGGCACGCCTTATAAAATTTATGATATTAAGATTGGTTAGATATATCAGTCGGTTAATAAATCAGCGATTTGAAAATGTTGACCTTAATCAATCAGGAGCATTTTTAGGGATAGCATTTTTTTGGTTAGTAATGTTATCTACTTTTATACTGATATCTGACATACTAAAGCTCGCCTTCATTTCAAGGGGATTTGAAATTATTTTACGCTATTTTCCAAATATTTTAGCTGCAATTCTAATCATTTTTGCAGGCATTATTTTAGGAAAATTTATAGCAAAAACAATATCAGGATTGAGCACACAGGTAGGATTCTCCAATTTGGATACACTTGGGAGAATTACACAATATCTAATTCTATTAACTGCATTTATTATAGCAATAGATCAGGTTGGTTTTGAAGTTACCCTCATTGTTAACATGTTGGATATTATTCTGGCTTCGCTGTTATTTGGTGCAGCATTTGCGTTTGCACTGGGCGCAAAAACCTCTGTAAGTAACATACTGGCCAGTTACTATATTCGCAAGACGTATAAGGTAGGTGATCATATTAAAATTGGCGAAATAGAAGGAACAATTAAAAAAATAGAAGGAACAGTTGTGGTTCTCGAAACAGAATTGGGGCAATATATAATTCCGGCAAAAGAGTTTAATGAAACCAAATCGTTATTGGTTAAAAAGAAATAATTGATGGATACAGATCATATTTTATTAGAAAAGTTTGTAGTAAACCACCCATTGCAGGCAGCGCAAACTATTGATGGATTTGAGGAGGAGGAAATAGCCGCTATTTTGGATGATTTTCCTGCTGATCTGTTCATTGGTATTATTACATTAATGAATAGAAATAAAGTTGCAATGTGCCTGAAATTGATTAAGCCAGCAAAGGCATTTGCGTTAATAGAGAAAATGGATGTGCAGGCGTCGGAATTAATTTTACGACAGTGCGAAGAAGATTTACGCGATGAAATATTAAATAATATTTCAACAAAACTCTCTTCTGCTATACGCCAAAAGCTTAAACATGATGCTCTTACTATCGGTTCGTTAATGAATCCACTGGTTTTTAGTTTCAAAAAGGAACAAACAGTAAAAGAAGCCATTACAAAGTTAAAACAGGAAAGGAAAGGATCAATAGCTGTATTTCCGGTAGTTAATCCTGAAGGAAATCCTGAAGGGATTGTAAAAATACAGGATTTGTTTTTGGCGGAGAATAAGAGTTTGATTAGCTCGATAATGAAAACTGAAATTCCTTTATTCAGTGCCGATGTGTCGATTGAATCTGTTTTGGATTATCAAGGATGGAATGAATATCAGTCAGTTATAGTCGTAGATTCTATTGGTAAGTTAATAGGTATTCTTGATTTGGAAACGGTGCAAAAGCTCAAAATAAAAATTGGTGCTGAACAAAACAACCTTACTTCCGAAACTGCCAGTTCACTTGGGGAACTTTATCGTGTAGGCCTCACTGGAATTTTACATAGCATTAGTAAATAACCTAAAAAAATCCCAATTAAAAAGTTAACAAAATGGAAAATTCAGGTTCAATAGCAAAACAAAAGTTGATTAAAAGTTTTTTTCACAAATTCCCGATGGAATCAGCTATAATTCTTGATTCTTTCCCGGTTAATAAGATTATTCAATATCTGAAAAGTATGACTGACGAGCAGGTACTTGAAGTTTTTTCCAGGTTAAATCCGGAAATTGCCGCTACGGTTGTAAATGAAATGGATGATAAATTATTTATCCGGATATATTCTAAAATTGATACACACCTTGGTGCCCGAATATTATCTCGTTTAGGGAAAGAGAAAATAAATTCCAGGCTGGAATTGTTGCCGGGAATACAAACGATGGAAATACGGGATTTTATGGCCTATAGCCCGACCTCAGCAGGATACCTGATGGAGACAAACGTTATCACTTTTAATGTAGATAATGTAGTCCGTGATGTATTGAAAAAGATCAGGAAAAATGGAGATAAACAGATTTTGGCTGTGTACATAATTGATGAGACAGGTAATCTGGCAGGAAAAATTCCCATACAGGTAATTGCTGGTTCGCGACCTGACCATAAGCTGGGCAAACATATGGTTCCCGCCCCACATGTAAATGCTATGTCATCAAAGGAAGATGTTTTGGAAATTTTGGAAAAAGAGAATTTAATTCAGGTGCCTGTAACTGATATAAACAATAAACTTTTAGGTATAATTCGAAATGATGCGTTAATAAGTGCTGCCAAACAAGAACTATCGGAAAACATGCAGGCTATGTTTGGTGCAGGACGAGAAGAACAAGCTTTGTCAAAGGTTTCATATGCTGTAAAAAAGAGACTTCCCTGGTTACAGGTAAATCTTGCTACGGCGTTTTTAGCTTCCATGGTTGTTGGCCTTTTTGAGGATACTATAGCACAAATAACCATTTTAGCCATATTTTTACCGGTTGTGGCAGGTCAATCAGGAAATACTGGTTCGCAGGCTTTGGCAGTTACAATGCGTGGCCTTGCATTAAGGGAAATCAGGATTTCGCAATGGTTTAAGGTTGCAAAAAAAGAGCTATTTGTAGGTTTTATAAATGGAGTCGCTGTTGCCTTAACCACCGGGTTAATCGTATTCTTCTGGGCTTCTTCGTTGGGTATTGCAATAGTTATTGCCATTTCAATGGTTCTTTCAATGATGATTGCGGGGTTTTCCGGGGCTGCAATACCAATGGCATTAAAGGCTTTTGGGCAGGATCCGGCAACTTCTTCATCCATCATTTTAACTACAATTACCGATATTACCGGTTTTTTCAGCTTTTTAGGTCTGGCCACGGCACTTGCTTCGGCGTTAGGAATAACATAGGTAAATGGGTGCTCACTTGAAACAGGAAAAGGAATAAACTCGGTTTAAGGGATAATTACCAAGAAATAAAATAAACCTTTAGAAATGGTATACCATTAACCTTTATTGCCGGTATTTACGGAACAAATTTTGAATATCTCCCGGAGCTACATTTTAAACATGCCTATTTTGTAATGTGGGGGGCAATGGCTACTGTAGCCGGAGTAATGCTTTATTTCTTTAGAAAAAATAAATGGTTCTGATATGAATGAAATCTATGTTTGGATAGGAATATTCTTTTGCGTCACCCAATCGGCGATGTTTTCAGGTTTAAATCTGGCATTTTTTAGTTTTACACGCCTTCGGCTCGAGATTGAAGCTGAAAGTTTTTCTTCAAAGGGTGTCGATAAAGTATTGAAAATGCGGAAGGATTCGAATTTTTTACTTACCACAATACTTTGGGGGAATGTGGGAATAAATGTTTTACTCACTTTATTGTCCGATTCTGTAATGGCAGGTGTAGCTTCGTTTCTATTCTCTACCGTAATTATAACCATGTTTGGAGAGATTATACCACAAGCCTATTTCTCACGAAACTCATTAAGGATGGCTTCCTTATTAGCTCCTGTTTTACGAATGTATCAATTTATTCTTTATCCGGTTGCTAAACCCAGCGCTCTTATGCTGGACGCCTGGTTAGGTAAAGAATCGGTAGAGTTTTTTAAAGAAAAAACGATTAAACTTCTTCTTAAAAAACATGTTGATGACACCGAAAGTGAAATTGACCTTACGGAAGGATTGGGAGCTATTAACTTTCTTTCGCTGGATGACATTCTTATAAGTAAGGAGGGCGAACTTTTAAATCCAAAAAGTATTGTTCCAATACTACATGAAAATGGCATGCCTGTTTTCCCTAAGTTTACAAAACAACACCACGATTTGTTTTTGTGTGAAATAAATGAATCAAAAGAAAAATGGGTAATTTTTATCGATGAAAATCTGAATCCTTCATACGTTATGGATGCTGATGGTTTTTTAAGAGCAGCTATGTTTGACGACAAACAACCCAATCCGGCTGAATTTATGCATAAACCAATAATAATTAACGATAGCAATATAAACCTTGGGGAAATAATTCACCTGTTAAATTTTACACCCAAGCATAACGAGGACGATGTGATTGATAATGATGTGATTCTACTTTGGAGTGATGTGAAACACGTAATTACCGGTGCAGATATTTTAGGAAGGCTGCTAAGGGGAATTGTTCGAAAACAAGAATTACTATAGTTATA
>JBBQPP010000139.1:0-8292 GCA_038217255.1 Bacteroidales bacterium
GATAAGCATTTCAAATACCTTGACAGTGAAACAAAAGTTTACCTGCTATTATCCATTTTCAATAAAACGAAAGAACAAGTTGCTGAATGTTATGATTGTATTTCAAATATTGCTGAATTGGGCTGCTTTAACTTTTATAACCGGCACTTTTCAAATAATTGGCCATTAAACAATATTGAATACTTAATGCATTTAATTGTCTGCAATACACAAAATAGAAATCTCAAGATGAGCAACATTGTGGATACGTGCAGCACCGTTCCAACAGCCCCGGGGGAATTTGTTGTTTTCATGATAAATTAATGCTGTTTGAAAGGTTTGTTTGTGTTGTATCTAACTTTCATGAAAATCTTTTGATTTAAATACGAATTTTCCCTACCTTAATTCCCCTAAAAAAAACACCACATGAACAAACTTTACCGATTCCAGTATTTCACTTCCGAGAAATTTCCCTTCCTGCACCAGGTGCGGGATTTAGAGATATTTGTTGAGCTTTCGCACATTTTATACAAAAACGGATATGTGTATGAAGACAGTTTTTTGAATTATCCGAACATGGTTGACAAGAAAGCTGGTTTGCTGACATTTGGTAAAAACGATTTAATGATTCTTACAACCCGGCCTCCGCTTTCGGATAGGAAACTCCATAAAAGAAGAATTTACAGCACCGACCATATTTATGAAATACAGTTACTTGAACAAATTAGAACTTGTTTTATGTCTCTTTCGCGACAGGTAATGTTCCTCAACCATAATATAGCAATGCAACTGCACGAAGGTTTTGAGGACAGGGCTTGCATTGCCTTTTGTGTAAATCAGAATAAATCAAACAAATCAGCCGGTTACAGGGAAATCTCTGAATTTGGGTATGCTGAACCCAAAAAATGGTCAAAAGTTAGCAAAATCCAAAAAAGTTGTGCCTTTATCCTTTTTTTCGAAAAGGCAGGAATCCTGCCTAAAATGTTGCATGTTTTTGGGATTGGAGGCGAGGAAGGTTTAATATTTTCAAGGATTTTGAGAAACGGTTTGTGGGAGAAATTAGAGATAAACTTAAATGGTCCCTCGCGTTTAATAATGGTTGAATTTGAAATACATGTACCTGAAAAATATCCAACAAACTTAGATTTTGTAAATAATTTTAAATATGATGTGATTTTGGATACGGAATTGAGCAGGTAATAAAATCACAAATAACAAAATGCAAAAATCAAATAAATACCAACTATAAAATTTAAAACTGTTCTAATTTTCTGATAATTGACAAAAAATGAAGTGAAAAAACAATTTACAATGCCCCTTTAATTCCGTGGCATGTTTTTTTCTGTTTAATTCTTTTTCAAGACAATCCCCACTTTTAAACCTCCTTTTTTGCAAAACTTCAATTTTCTGATTTTGAATTAAAAAAAATTTCTAACCCCAAATAAATTACTTCACCTAACGAGTTTTTATTTTGAAAGATCGATCCACAGCAAGTGCCATATCTTCGCTGAATGGAATTTTAAACTAAAAAAACTAACAAATTATGAACGATCTTGAAAATTTAAAAAATTTGGTTCTTGCCCCTTACATTTTGAAATCAACAGCGCTGATTAGCGTGGACCGAAAAGTCGGAGGAAATCAATTTAGGCATTCATTCAGCACTCTGGGAATTCTTTTTGATTACAAATACTACAAAGACAGTGTACTTCTAAAAGCATCACTACTACACGATTACCTTGAAGACTTTCCAGATGGAACAATCCATGATATTAATGGAATCGACCATGATAGTCCGCAAGTAGTGGACTTGGTTTTGGAAGTAACAAAGAAACAGGAAGAAACAAAAGCGGAATATTTAGAACGTTTACTCTACAAAGGATCCCGGAATGCACTAATTCTTAAATGTGCTGACCGCATCAGCAATTTAACTGATTTGCACCGTGACACGCATACTGAACAAAAAATTTCAGACTACCTCAAACAAACCGAAAAATACGTTTTCAGAATGGCCAAAAAGGTGGATGAGAATATGTTAAATGAATTGGAAGACCTGGTTGCGCGAAGGTGGCGAATTATTGATATAACAGGGGAAGAAAATCAAAAAAATTGATGCGCCATGGAAAAAAGAAACAAAAAAATTTGCAACGCTTTATTTTTATATCAATGCATCTCCTCCGGCAAAGAAATCACTATCGACAAGGAAATTCTATTAAGCAATAATTCGTTGAATGCAATTAAACAGCTTATACAAAATAAGTTTCCTGTTGAAAACCGTTCACTCAGAAAATCTGGATTAATCTCAATTTTTAACCAACTTTTTAAGGATGGACTAATATCTGAAAATGATAATCTGCTAAAAATTAAAGCTTGTGAAAATCATAAAAAATCAGAAGAAGAAACCGATGCACTTGGTACATTTCTGATTAAAGTTTTACCCGATAATCCTGAAAAAGTTATCTCCTGGAATACTTTTTCAGGTTTGTACGAGTTGAGTTTTTCGTTCTTTAAAAACCAGGATTTAAAACCAAAAATCATACAAGTTCAAAACTTGCTCAGCGAAAGATATTTGCGATATTTGATTTTGTCGGCACAATATAAAAAAGCTTTGAATGTCGTAAACTTGATTTTTAAAAAAGAAATTAAATTAAAAGTAAGTCAGCATCACAAAGCTATTTTCATTGCGTACAAAGCTGAGATTTACAGGATGATTGGCAAAAATGGCGCGGCAGAAAAAATAGTGCGCCCAATTATTATTCGTTTGGAAAAGCAGTCAAACGTCAATCAAATTCCTTTGGCACAATTATATGATGTTCTGGGAATGATATTGCTTTATGACGATAAACTCCGGTTTTCGGAAGCCGAAAATTACTTGCAACGTGCTTTGGTAATTCGGCAAATGAACTTTGGAGAACAACATGTATCAACCATTTCGAGCCATTTGCACTTAGCTGAATATCATAATCAAACAGGGGCGGCAAAAAAGGTTTTTGAGTGTATTAAAAGTCCAATGCAATATATCGCATCGTGTAAAAACAGTTATTTCGAAGCCTGGGCGAATGATATAATGGGGCTCGCGTCCTTTTTTGCAGGAAACAAAACCGATGCTGTCAGCTATTGCGAAAAAGGCTTGGTGGCTCGCCGCCAATTCCTGCAAAAAGGACATCCGTTGTTGCTCGAAAGTCTTCATAATGTTGGGTATTTGCTTTTTCTTTCTTGTAAATCAAATGAAGCAATCACATACATAAATCAAACTTATGCCGAATTCAAAAAGGTTTATACACCTGAGCATCAAAACTATTTAATAACAGTGGGCGTAACCGCACTATGCAATTTGTCGCTGAAAAAGGTTGAAACTGCTGAAAATATATTGGTAAAAGAAGTGGATGCAATACTGAAGTATCCGCGCGAGAACTATAAGTTATTTGGGGTTGCTTTAGCCGAATTGATTTATCATTACAGAAAAGAAAATAACCAACTAAAAGAAAAGTACTTAACAGGAATTTACATCAAACTACTAAAAAAAAGGCAGTTCAAATTTGATAAAGATTACTCCAATGTGTTGAACAGGTATCTTTTACTGGCAATGCAATTGGGAGAGGTAAAGGAAGTGCAATGGGCAAAACAGGAAATTTCGGAATGTTTGTATGTTGAACTGGCACAGAAAATAGAATCAAAAACAATCACGGACGGATTGTTGAATTCTTACGGAGTTACATTTAAAAATTCTCTAAACGACTACGAAAGGGCTGAAATGTGTTACATATTGAGCTTAAACCTTAATCGCGAATGTTCAAATACATACAGCAATTTTGCTTTGTACCTGACAAGTATTAAAAATGAACATGATATTGCCGAGCGGTACTATTTGAAATCGATAAAACTTGATAGACACAATGAAACGGCATTTGGAAATTTTGCCTTCTTTTTGCAGAATATCAGGAAAAAGTTTACCGAATCAGAAATTTGTTACCAGGAATCCCTCCGTCTTAGTAATAACGACAAGTGTATTCTTGCAAATTATGCATCTTTAAAACTCATTCAGGGTGATTTTGAGGAGGCGAAAAAACTGGCTTCAAAATCACTAAAACTTTGTATCCCCTACCCAAACCGGTTTATGGCGCGGGTACTGCTGATTTTTGTGGTAATACGAATGTTTGAATGTAAAAATTATGATGATTTGCTGGAGCAAATAAAATTTCTGTTTGCTTATGGAATGGAACATGTTCCCTGGGACAATCGGGAATTTATGGCATTTGCAAAAAAAATCCTCCTCGAAGAAGAATATAACCTTGTAGAAAAGATTTTCAATACTATCAATGATTATAACTGCATTACCGAATTACAAAAATTAAAAGAATGGAAAGATATTGAGCCATTGCCTTTTGTGAACGGTTATCGATCGCCGTTTGAATGATTGGAACCGGTACTTTGTTAAACATTTAAACTTTTAGTACTTTGGCAGCCAAAATTTTCACAGGTATGAAGCATGTTGGACTTGGTTTGACAATTGTTTTAATGTTGTTGTTTGCGCAGATAGGATTTTCTCAAATGAGCCCGACTGAAAGCTCAAAATCACCCAAAGTTGTAATGGGCATTGTAGTTGAAAATATGCGCCCCGACTATATTCAGCGCTTTTGGAATAAATTTGAAGATAAAGGGTTTAAAAAATTATATACGCAGGGAGCGGTTTGCACAAATGTACGGATGATTCAGCATGTGCAGAATTACGCATCGGGGACGGCAACACTTTTTACAGGTGTAAATCCTTCAATGCACGGAATTATAAATAAAAACTGGTATAACAAATTCAACGAAAGGGAAACAGAATGTACCGAAGATAGCTACTACATAACTGTTGGAGCTGATACAAAAGCCGGAAATGCTTCGCCAAAAAAATTGCTTTCAAATACAATTACTGATATTCTGAAAATTTATTCGATGGGTAAATCGAAGATTTTTAGTGTTGCCCTGAACCGCGAATCGGCAATATTTTCGGCTGGTCATGCAGCAGATGGCGCGTATTGGTTTGATGTTGAATCGGGCAGGATGATTTCAAGTTCATTTTACGTAAATATGTTCCCCGACTGGGTACGCCTTTTCAACAGTGAGAATTATGCCGAAAAATACAGTTACAGGAACTGGGTTCCACTGTTGCCCGAAGCTACGTACACCGAAAGCCTGCGCGATGACTATCCGCTTGAAAAAGGTTACTTCGACAAATTCAATACTTTTCCACATACAATAAGTAAGTACTTAAAGGAAACCGAAGATTTTAGTCCCTTCAAAACAACTCCTTCGGCCAATTTGATGATAAAAGATTTTGTAATTGATTTAATGGAAAACGAAGAAATAGGAAAAGATGACAAAACGGATTTTATAACTACGGTTTTTTCATCAATGGACTATGAAAATGGTTCGTTTGGCCCGGCTTCACTTGAAATGGAAGACACTTACTTATACCTCGACAAATATATTGCTGAACTTATTGATGCCTGCGAAAATAAATTCGGGAAGGAAAATGTTATGTTCTTTTTAACTGCAAATACTTCCGCTTCATATCCGGTTGATTACTTAAAAGAAGAATTCCATTTACCAATAGATAATTTTAATATTGAAAGTACGGTTGCGTTGTTAACTTCGTACCTAAACATTACTTATGGTGATGAAAAATGGATCGAATATTTCGATGAGCAACAAATTTACTTTGACCACAAATTAATTGCTAAACACAAACTGGATATTAACGAATTTCAAAAGGTTATATCGGCTTTTATAAACGAGTTTGAAGGCGTACTGATTGCAATGCCGGCATATTTGCTTGAGCAGGGAATACAGGCAAACGGGATGCTCGAACCACTTTATAAAACCTATGTAAAAGGCAGATCGGGCGATTGCCAGTTTATGTTAAAAGAAGGTTGGCAACCAATTTATAAATTCAAAAAAGTTAATTACACCGATCAGTCGCATATCCCTCTTGTATTTTATGGTGCAAATATCAGGCAGAAACTAATTACCGGAAGATATGACGCTATTGATTTGGTGCCAACACTTTCAGAACTTTTGAAAATTCCTTTCCCCGACAAAAGCCAGGGAAAAATAATTGGCGAGGTGGTATATTAAATTTATAATAGAAACTACCTGGTTGCTATTTCCTTACATGTTCAATTTTATCGGCAGTTTTTTGAGGTTCTGTTTCCCTGGTTTTCGGTTTGAGATTCAAAACCGGCACCAACGTTACGGTTAAAGTTGTATCGCTTTTCAGCACCAACTTTTTCGAATAATTTTGAAACCCCTCATGAGAAATAGCTATTTCTGCACTTCCCGGTTTAAGCATCAGACTAAAAAAACCACTTAAATTGGTTATGGTTCCAATGCCTGAACTCGATTCAAGAATGTTGACATTCTCCAATGCATTTCCGGTTTTCTCATTAATAATGTTTCCTGTTATCAGTAAAAACTGTGCATTTCCAACCGTTGGAAAAAGCATACAAAGTAAATAAAGGTGCAGGGTAATAATTGTTTTCATTTCTAAAATCTAAAATTGTTTTCTGGCTTTAAATAAAGACTATAAATTTACAAAAAAGGTTGCTTCCATTTTTTCTTTTTTAAAAGAATTTCATACAATACTTTCACTCTTAATTAGACTAAACTATGTTATAAAACAGAGTTGAATAAAACAATCCGCAATACCACTATCCACAAGATTCATTCAATTAACGCTTTAACGTATTTCATATTTTATATAAACAACAAACATGCTGAACAACAGGCATGTTAAGCAACATTAATTGTGTTTCTTATTAATCATCTGTTTACTTTTGTAAAGATTACAAAATTTTATATCGAATTATTCGGGATAAAAATGGTTGCAACGCTCCTGCCTTAACTGGCGTATTGTTTAACAGAATAACCATCAACCTATTATTAACTAAAAGAAATTAATATGAATCCGATTAAATCATTAATTAAAGACATGGCCGAAAAACATGGGAAGACAAGGGAAAGTCTTTTACCCATTATGCAGGCTGTTGTTGAACGTGAAAAATACCTTTCAGAATACTCGATGATTGAAATTGCACGGCAAGTTGATATTCCGGCCGCTGAGGTTTACGGAACAGCAACTTTCTATTCTTTTATCGAAACTCAACCAACAGGCCAGTATATCATCAGAATATGCAAAACCATTACCTGCGCAATGAAAGGTAAAAACCAGGTTCTTTTTGCTATTCAGGATATGTTGAAAATCAAACTTGGCGACACCACACCCGATAAACGCTTCTCACTGCTCGAAACCAATTGTCTTGGATGGTGCCACAAAGCTCCCGCCATGATGATAAACAACGAAGTTTTTACGGAACTGACCCCTGAAAAAGTCAGGGATATTTTAACAAGTTACATGAAGATTAATGAACAAATATTAAACTGAAAACCATGGCAATTTCACATCAGCTAAAAAGGGTCGATTTTATTTTCAACAATGAAAATGATTGGGAAAAAGTTTTGTCGTCAACCCTGAAAAAGAAACCGGAAGATTTAATTAACGAACTCATCAGCTCCGAGTTAAAGGGCCGCGGTGGCGCAGGGTTTCCTACAGGCTTAAAATGGAAACTGGCTTCCGAAGCTAAATCAGATGCAAAATATATTATTTGCAATGCCGATGAAGGTGAACCAGGCACTTTTAAAGACCGCGAAATTTTATCAAAAGTACCATACAAAGTACTTACCGCAATGGCTGTTTGTGGATATATAACAGGGGCAAAAAACGGATTTATTTATCTGCGTGGCGAGTATAAATTCCTTGAACCGGAGTTAAACAAAGCCATTGATGAATTTCACTATTACTGCAAGGAAATTAAGTTCGAATTCAAAATTACAATATTCATGGGCAGTGGCGCGTACATTTGTGGCGAAGAAACCGCCCTCATGGAATCAATGGAAGGCAAACGAGGTGAGCCCCGAAATAAACCACCATTTCCAACCCAACATGGTTATCTCGGCAAACCAACTGTAATCAACAATGTTGAAACACTCGTTCATACATTCACTATTTTTAAATATGGCGCCAAAAAATTTTATGATTTAGGCGTTCAATATTCTCGCGGCACAAAACTATTCTCAGTTTCAGGAGACACACCAAAACCTGGAATATATGAATTGGAACTGGGAATGAGTCTGCAGGATTTTGTTTATGAATTTGGTGATGGCGATACAAAAGCAGTTCAGGTTGGTGGCGCTTCCGGTTTTTTGGTACCACGAAAAAAGTTCAAAGATGCTGCTATTGGTTTTAAAGGAAAACTTACAGGAATTTCGTTA
>JBBQPP010000140.1:0-8235 GCA_038217255.1 Bacteroidales bacterium
ATCGTAAGCGATATAAATTTTCAGGTGGTTTTGATTTTAGATACAATATAAATGTTTATGGCGAATCGGGATTAGATACTTATAAAAAATCAAAACAATATGCAGTTACCTGGAGTCATAGTCAGGATCAAAAAGCGAATCCAAACCGCACTTTTTCAGCAAGTGTGAATTTATCAAGCAGCGGTTACGATAAACAAAACTCGTATGTTGGGCAAACTGGTGGTAATAATTATTTGCAAACTCAAAAAGCATCGAGCATTTCGTATTCCCAAAAGTTTGAAAATACCCCGTTTAATATGTCGATGAATCTCAGGCATTCGCAAAACTCAGTTGATACAACAATTTCGTTATCGTTGCCCGAAATGACCTTTAGTATGGCAAAAATATATCCGTTTCGAAAAAAGGTTAGGAGTGGTCCCGTGAAATTTTATGAAAAATTTGGTATTAATTACACCGGTAATTTGCGAAATACAATTAGTAATGTAAAAGAATACGACCTTCTTAATCAAAAATTCCCTATTGACTGGAAAAATGGTATCCAACATAATATCCCACTGGCTTTCCCCGGTTTTAACCTTGCCAAGTATGTAAATGTAAGCCCAAGCATTGGTTATAATGAAAAATGGTATTTTAGAAAATACAATTACACTTATGATCCCGACAATGTTTATTATGATGAATACGGAAGGTCTTCAAATATAGAAAAGGATACTATAACTGGATTAAGCAGGGTTTACGACTACAGTTACAGTTTAAGCGCATCTACAAATATTTACGGAATGTTTATGCCGCGGAATACAAATTCACGGATAAAAGGTATAAGGCATAAAATTACCCCTTCGGCAAGCTTTAGTTATCGACCCGATTTTGGTAAAGAACGTTTTGGTTATTGGCAGGAAGTGATAACTGACTCAACAGGCAGGGTGGAGTATTTTGATGTTAATGCGGGTGGAGTTTATGGCGGATCACCGGGCAGGGGTGCGTCAGGGGCAATAAATATGTCGATAAGCAACAACCTCGAAATGAAGGTTTTGGACACAAAAGATACAACCAGTACAAAAGCCGATGAAAAGTATAAAAAAGTAAAAATTATCGACAATTTGAGTTTGAGTTCGTCATACAATTTAATTGCCGACTCCTTGAACCTTGCGCCAATAAGTGTTAGGGCCCGTACAACTGTAGCAGGTGTGAGCATTAATATGGGGACATTAATCGATCCTTATATGTTGGATGATAAATACAGAAAGTACAATGAGTTTGTTTGGAACAATAAACGGGGGATTGGACGGGTAGGCCGAATTGCAAATGCAAACCTTTCGTTTGGGATGAATTTCAACTCGAAGAAAAAAGAAAAGAAAAGTACGCCTGGAGCATCACAGCAGGAAGGAGAAGATGAAGTACCAGTTGTTCCGGAATTAAATTCGGGTTACATGGATTTCAATATTCCCTGGACTTTTGGTTTCGACTACAGTTTTAGTTACAATGGTCCATCTTCCGGTGCGCCAAAAGGCAGATATTCACAAACCCTTGGTTTGCGCGGTAACTTAAGTTTAACTGAAAAATGGAAGGTGTCAATTAATACCAATTTTGATTTCGAGGCTGGTGAATTTTCATATACAACTGTTAATGTTAACCGCGATTTACATTGCTGGCAAATGGCTTTTAACTTTGTCCCGTTTGGTTACATGAAAAGTTACAGCTTCACCATTAATGCAAAATCATCGATGTTAAAAGATTTAAGGTTGCAAAAACGTGAAAGTAATTACGATAATTTCTAACTAAAAATTTTTAAAATGAAAAGAATTATTGAAACTTCGAATGCACCCCAGGCAGTTGGTCCTTACAGTCAGGCAGTTGAAGCAAACGGAACCTTGTTTATTTCAGGCCAGGTCCCACTAAATCCCGCCACTATGAAACTTGTTGAAGGCGGTATTAAAGAGCAAACACTACAAGTTATGGAAAATATTGGGGCTATTTTGAAAGCGGCCGGATACGATTATTCCGATGTCGTAAAATCAACTTGTTTACTAAGTGATATTGAAAACTTTAAACCGATGAACGAGGTTTACAGTCAGTTTTACACAGAAAAAAAACCAGCAAGGGTTGCTTATGCAGTAAAAGATTTGCCGCTTGGCGCTTTGGTTGAAATTGAAACCATGGCGGTAAAAAGCTGATTTATTCAATCCATTTGATTATTATTAATTTTAACATAAATTATGTGACTTTTTTTTAATAAAGGTGTCAGAAAAATGGAATACCACTTTGAAAAATGATGATTTATATCGGAAATTAACCGATGAAGAACTGGTTGAACAAATAGTAAAAACAAAGAACCCTGCACCTTTTGAAATATTGTATGACAGGTACAGCAGTTTTGTTTACAATAAATGTCATAGTTTTGCAAACAGTGATGCTGAAGCACAGGATCTTGCGCAAGATGTTTTTTTAAGACTTTTTATTAAATTGGGGAGTTTTAAAGGGAATTCAAAATTTAAAACATGGTTATATGCCTTAACTTATAATTTCTGCATCAACTATGTAAATCGAAATTCATCGAAGCAGATCGAGAAAAACTCAATCCAATTTGAGGACTATAATTTACCTTTAGGAGAATCAAGTAAACAAAGTTTGTTTGAATTGAAAGTTGACAGATTGGAAAAAGCTTTGAACTTGGTTGCATCTGAGGATAAAATGATCTTATTGTTAAAATATCAGGATGATATATCTATAAAAGAAATATCAGAAATTATGGAAATTGGTAAAAGTGCTGTAAAAATGAGGTTAAAAAGAGCAAGGGAGCGAGTTATACTGGTACATAATAAAATGAAGTAACGGGTATGCAAAATCCATTTAAAAGAATAGATCAAACCCCTAAAGAGGTTCCAAAAGAACTGAAGGAAAAAGTAATGGACGATGTTTCCGCGTATCTTTTATTTACCGAAGTGGCAACTCTGTTTTCATCGAATTACACTGAAGCCGTTGAAAGCTTTTTTAAAAATAGAAAAGATAAAAAAGGGAAAACAAAATAACTCAAAAATCAAAAATGGAATCAATAACTGACTGGAAAGAACCGACTGTAAACTCTTTAAATGAAATTTTTAAAAGTTTTGTTGAGGCTTTGCCTAATTTACTTGGAGCAATTTTAATTCTTATAATAGGTTGGATTCTTATAAAGCTGGTTGTTTATCTCCTGAAAAAAGTACTCATTTTAGCAAAGGTTGACAAGTTGACCGAGGTAATTAAAGAAAAGGTAATTTTAGGGAAAGCTGATTTTAAGATTAATGTATTAAATGTTATTGTTGGTTTTGTAAAATGGGTTTTGTATTTAGTCCTGCTAATTGTAGCTGCCGATATAATGAATTGGAACGCAGTGTCATTAGGGATTGGCAACCTCGTTCAATATATTCCTACATTGTTTAGTGCAATAGCGTTGTTTGTAATTGGACTGTATATTGCAAATCTTGCCAAAAATGCAATAAACAGATTGTTTGATTCTTTTGATTTAAACGGGGCCAAAATTATCAGTAACGCCATGTTTTATATTATTGCCGTAATTATAACAATTACAGCATTAAATCAAGCAGGTATTAATACCGACTTAATAACAAATAACCTCACAATTATTTTTGGAGCTTTTTTGCTTACAACATCGTTGGCGTTCGGGCTGGGATCAAAAGAAATTATTGGCGATTTGCTTAAATCCTTTTACGCCCGAAAAAACTTTGAGATAGGTCAGAAAATTAAATTCAAAAATGTAAATGGTACAATCGAATCCATTGATAATATTTCAATGATTTTGAAAACCGATGATGGGAAAATAGTGTTGCCTATTAAAGATGTTGTGGGAAATCAGGTTGAGATCGAATTATAAATAAAAAAGAACTTTTTCAAGTAACCGGGATTTGGCTTTAAAAGTTGAATTCCGGTTTTTTGTTTTATGCGTTTTAAACGTTACAAAGAAAGTATTATCCATTGTTGGTTTTATTGAATTTATTCATTGAATATCTGCATCGTATTTAAAATAGCAATGTGTGGATTATGTAAACATTACTAAAAATAATAAAACAATTCAGTGCAATATGAGAACTACCTTTGCAACGTAAAGCGAACGTTGATTTTAAATTAAGCTCTTTAACTACTATGATTTTATAAAACCAGCAAAAATCGAATTATGCTTTAAACTGCATAATAAGATTAAAAGACCATTTTTTAAGTGACCATTTTGAACAATTTGTGTCTAAAAAGTATAACATAAAATAATTGAAACTATGAAAATCACAAAACTTGCAGCATTCATTTTGCTATTAGCAATAATATTTGCATGTGGCAAATCCGAAAGTCCGGCGGGAATTGAAAAATTTCAAACCGAACAAAATGAAAAACAACTTACTCAAAGTGACGAGTATATAGAATCTATTCAAAGTTTAGATTCCGAAATCGAGGATCTTAAAACTTTGTTATATGCTAAGAGGGAACAAATAGATTTTCTCATGCAAAAAAAGGATTCAATCCAAGAGGGCTTAAAACAAGTCAAAATTTCGATGGACCAGGTCAATACGAAAAAAATTGATCCGGGCATCAATGGGGTAAACCTAAAATTGGACGAACTTAAAGGACAAAAGGAAAATATCCAGGAACAACTTAACCTGCAAAAACAGGAAATCTTGTTGGCCGAAAAGAAAGTTTCGCTTCAGGAAGAAGAAAAAGCAGTATATACATCGCAGCGAAAAATATTGTGGGACAAAGGAGCGCCACCAACCGATTTTACAAAAATAGATTCGCTGATTACAGGTATCGACAAACAAATCAATGATCAGAAAGCGCGTCTGAAATATTTGAACAGGAACACAGCTGATATGGATGAGCAAATTACAAACATTGATGCGCAAAGAAATTCGTTGAGTACCAAAATACGCAGCAATTATACTGCTCAAAAAATTTACGAAGAGTATTCAAGCGAAGAAAAAGCCAGATTAGAAAACCAGATGGCCTCGGTTGACGAAGAACTGAAATCATTGCTCGTCGAACAGGAAGAATTGAACCGCCAGCTTTCGCTACAAACAGGGGATAAATCATATCTGCAACTCAAACAGAATGAGCTTGATGGTAATAAAATGCAGGAACAAGCAACATTGGAAAATATAGCCATCGAAAATCAGCAATTGGAAACTGAAAGAGCTGCAAGAAATAGAAAAATCATGATGGTATTTATAGGGATTGTAATTGCCGGATTACTGCTCTTTGCTCTTTATTATATTGGTAAGAAAAGAAAATCAAAAAAAAGTAAAACTTTAACAACATGAAAACAAACAAAAAGGAAAAAGGCTATTTTAAAAAGCTTATAAGCGATGTTACGGATAATGTAAAAGAAGGAGCTACCTTTTTAGGCGAACAAATTGCTGAAAAAACGGCAAAGGCGTATGTAGCCAGTAGCGAATTGGTTTCGGAAACCTCCGAAAAAATACATGAATTCACAGAAAAACAGGCATTCCAAAAAAACGAAAAAAAAATCCTGAACCGTCAGGAAGAAATCAAATATGAATTTGGGGTACTTACCCTGGCCTATTATTTAACGAACGATTCTTTGCACAAATCCTTTTTAACTACAAAAGCAGTAAACAATTTGGTTGAAGAATTTAAGGCAAACGAAAAGGAAGTTGAAATTATGCAAAGTGAAATTAAAAAACTCGAAAACAATTGATATTATGAAATATGTTTTGATATTTATCTACGTAGCAATAAGCATTTTACTGTTCGTATTAAACTGGGATTTATTTACAACCGTTGTATCCTTAGACTTGGTCGTTGGAAAATTCAATACACTTCCTTTTTTATTCATTCAAATATTTGGTGGAGTGGTTTTAGTCATTTTTGCCTTTGTTGACGGGATTAAAGATCTAAATCGGGAGGCGAAAATCAGGGAAATGCATAATACTATTATTACAATGCAAAAAGATGCTGAAATCGCGGCTTTGAAAAGGGAGTACAATGCAAAACTGCACGAAAAAAATCCTGAAATTTTACCTTCAGCTAATTCAAAATAAAACAATTAAAAAATTACTCAAATGAAAACAACAAACATTTCTTTATTATTACTTCTGCTAGCAGTATTTACTGCAAATGCACAGGTAAAAGATATCAGTGTGACAATCTCGCCAGCTGCTGAATATACTTGGTGGGATAACCATGCGGGAATTAATGACGGGGCTTTAATTGGCGGAAAAGTAGGTTTTGGATTTGGCGAATACATGGAATTACGTGGTGTTTATTTTCAGTCGTACGACCTGCAAACAAACTTCGAAAATTTCGGATTGGCTAATTATAACAAAAGTTTGTTTACGCCCCAAGATATAACCCTTAAACGATGGGGCGGAGAATTTAAGGCCAACATAGGGACCGGTGGCTTAAAACCCTATATTACTTTAGGTACAGGGATCCAGAATATTGAAGTGAAAGACGGAGATACATTTGAGCACATTTATGCAAGCCTTGGCTTAGGTTTAAAATTTAATTTAAGCGACCGAGCTGTTTTCCTGTTAGAAGCAAAAAATACAATGTACAATTTTAATGCAGGAACCAACCTGCTTGCAAGTGCCGATAAAACTGTTTTCGGTGTTACCGATACCGATTTTGGATCAGAAAGGTTGAGCAACTGGGGGGTCCAAGGGGCATTGCAATTTTATTTGGGCGGCAGAAAACCGGGAACCATGACTGAACTTGACAAGGCATATTTGAATAAATTTAGTGGTGGTTTACGCGGGATTCAGCCTATTATTGAACCTGGCGTTGCATATATTGAGTTCGATAAAAATTCACTTTTCCGCGATGCATGGTTGGTAGGAGGATACGCCGGACTAGATTTTAACGATTACATCGGCATTCGCGCATTCTATTTTCAGGCTGTCGAAGAATTGGACATAAATTCCGATTTTGATAAACTTTCAATGTATGGTTTGGAATTACGGGCAAGATTAAATGACAATGCTGGGGTTACACCATATATTTCGCTGGGCGGAGGATATTTGAATTCAGAAGATAATTACCTTGGGAAAAACGGTGTTTCGGTAAAAGGTGGTGAATTTGCCAGTGGAGGTTTAGGATTGAATATTCCGTTGGGCAAACGTGTTTTGATTAATGGAGGCGCCAAGGCAATGATTACTTCAACTGATAATGCGATAGATATTTCAGTTCCTGACGATCTCCAAACCCATATAATGTACAATGCGGGGATAAAATTCACACTCGGTAAAAAAGCAAGGTCAACAGATGACATATATATGCAAAATATGAATAGAGATGTTGATGACAGGATGGCTGAGAACAACCTGAAATTGCAAAAGATGAAAAGTGAATACCAGGAAAAGGTGGCAACATTGGAAGAAGAACTTAATCAGGCCTATGAAACCAAAGATGTTGATAAAGCAGTTGAGATTCTTGAAGATAAAAAAGAAGCTGAAGAATCGTTAAAAGAAGTAGAGAAATTGGAAAAAGCGCAGGAAGTGCAGATTGTTGAAATGGAAATAGAGAAACCTGCCTTAATGCCAACAGTAAAAGAGGTTCCAGCCAAAAGCATTATCCAGATGTCGCCTGCCGAATTTCAATCCCTTGTTGTTGAAATATTGAAAGCTGTTCGCGAAAAAACTGAAATTAAAACAATGCCTGAAATGCAAATACCTGCACATAATCAACAAAATAATCAAGAGATCGAGTTGTTGAATCAGCGTATTGAATTATTGGAAAAATTGCTTTTTGATATAAATTCGAGATTGGGTGTTGGTCAGCAAATCATAATACCTCCGGTCAATGATCAGGTTAGTAACGATCAGATCAGGGAACTTTCAAAAGATATTTTAGATGAATTGGACAAATTAGAACGCAAAGTGGATAGAAATGCGGACCAAATCGAGAATAATTCTGATAGAATGGATTATGAAAGAAGCAAACCCCAAACCCAAACAGTTGTAGTAACTCCAATTGATAAGGACAGTGCAAAAGACGCATATATCACTTCTATTGATGACAAAGGAGAGATTCTCAGCAATCAAAAAGTTTCGGAGATTGATGCTAATTCTACGCTCATTTATAAAAATTCTTCAGCTATGTTGGGCGTTAATTTTGGAGGGGCGACAACAACCAATTTGGGAGCAAGGTTGCATTACGATTTTAGAAAACTCCCCCTCGAGTTTATGCCGGAAATATATATTGGCTTAGGTAGTTCCACTTCTTTTGGCATTT
>JBBQPP010000141.1:0-8217 GCA_038217255.1 Bacteroidales bacterium
AAAAGCTTCAACCGGGTTCGAAAAAATATGAATTTCCCGTTCCAAATGCAAGGCAGTTGGCCTGGCAGAATGCCGAATTGGGGGCGCTGATTTCTTATGAACTTCATGTTTTCGATGGGAAAAGATATAATCAGAAAGAAACCGGATTACCCCCGATTGATGACTATCAGATTTTTAATCCAAAGAAACTGGATACCGACCAGTGGATAAAAGCAGTAAAAGATGCAGGATTTAAATTCGCCATTTTAACAGCAACACACGAAACCGGATTTGCACTTTATCAGTCGGAAGTGAACCCCTATTGTATGAAAGCATTAAATTTTCAAGATGGAGAAGAGGATATTCAGTTTTTAACGTTCAAAATAAATGATTTCTATTATTTTAGAAAATAAATTAACGACCTTAACCAGGTTTAAAGATCCAATATGAGTTTAATATTTTTTTTGGAATTGCTCTTTTAGTCTGGTCGGGATTCCTTAATGATGTTCATATTTCGGTAAAATAAGCTTGGTAACAATTGCATTTTTTTGGAGGGTGAAATTGATACTGTTCGATCATTGAATAACGAAACTCCGAAGCTGATCGAGGAGCTGGTTGAGAAAATTTTTGAAATGTTTTTTGAATATGTCGGTTTTGTTTTTAACACGGGTTGCAATGTTTTGCCCGATTTTCCGCAGGAAATATACTGGCAATGTATGATGAAGTAAAAGAGTTTAATAGCAAAAAATAAAATATTTTAAATCGTTAAAAATGAAAAGATACGGACAGATAATCGGCGTGAAGCCAGAACATTTCGAAGAGTATAAAAAATACCATGCAGCAGTTTGGCCAGATATTTTGAAAATGATTAGTGCATGCAACATTCGCAACTATTCAATTTATCACAAAGACAGCCAGTTGTTTGCTTATTTCGAATACTATGGAAACGATTTTGCTGCTGATATGGCAAAAATGGCAGCCGATCCAACCACTCAAAAATGGTGGTCTGTAATGGAACCGATGCAGCAACCGATTGAAAATCGCAAACCCGGAGAATGGTGGGCAAATATGGAAGAGGTGTTTCATTTGGATTGAAAAATTATTGCCCCGAAATACTTTTTATAAACCTGATAGCACTTTCGTTAAAAACCTCCGGCTGGTCGAGGTTGCAAACGTGGCCACTGTTGCTGATGATTTCTAGTTGGGAGTTGAAATGCTTTTTAACCAGTTTGGTAACCATTGGCAAAAACATGTGGTCACCATCGCCCATTAGGTAAAGCACAGGTGCGGAGGCTTCTTTTATAAGAAATTCCTGTAGGTTTTCTTTAATTTCAGAAGTCATATGCAACCACTTTTTAAATTCGCGGCTCCCTAATTTTAATGCTTCCTGAATAAATAGTTTGCGCGATTGTGCGTGTTTTTTTGAAGGAATTAATATCCATGCGTTGATTTTGTATAGCCACATATAAGGCAAAATAGATTGGAGCAATTTGGCAGTGGCTACCAAACCGTTTATTTTTTTGTTGAATTGGATAACCGCTCCCCCCAAAATGATAGATTCTGCGCGTCCGGGAGCCAGTTTGTCGATAGCGCGGATTATGATGCACCCAAGAGAAATACCAACAAAATGCGCTTTCTTGATTTCAAGATGATCCATTATCTGGATTACGTCCAAAGCAATTTCGTTGAATTTATATATTTCTGCTTGCGTATAATGCTCTTTTGATTTTCCATGGCCGCGCAAATCGAAAATAAGCACATTGAAATGCTTTTTAAAATCACGCAACTGTTTAAACCACACAGCATTGCTCCCGCCGGCGCCGTGAACAAGCACAACCCAGGTATCCGATTTTTTATGCTTAAAAGTTTTGTGGTAAATCATTTCGCAAATATATACAAACACTACAACCCCAAAACATGATATTTGTTGATTTGTCAAAAAAGAAGAGGGGCTTGCTAAACGCCCCTCTTCAGAAGGCAATACCGAATTAAATAAACTAAAATGATTAAAATTTTTGCCTTCAGTTTTTAAAAACGTTGTTTATTTGTTTTTAGTATTTAAAGATCATTTGAATTTTAATTTCGTTTTCTCATAGCAGCTTGCCCTTTGCTCTCTGCTCTCTGCTTCCAACATCCTGCTTCCCTCTCAAAACATTGCATTTATCGAAAAAATGAAATTTAGTACTGGAGAAACAATTCCAGATGAATATGTTCTGTACCGCTTGTCGAGTATATTTTCAATACCTCCTCCTAAAACAACTTGCGGAGTTAATTTATAATTGAACTTCAGGTTTAGTGTCCACCATGCTGGCGAGAAAGGGTTTCCGTTTTCATCGGTTGCATACATATAGGGTTTGTCTTGCTCCGATGGTGCGAGGTCTTCGAAGTCGATTTTGCCGCTGAAGTTTGCATATAAATCGGCAAACAATTTTTGATTCTCATAAATCAGGTGCGAACTGCCAAACAGGGGAGGGGCGTGCCTAAACGGAAATCCATCTGAATCTTCACCGTCCGTAATTGTCAAATCGTTCCGTGTGCGGAAAGTATTTGTAAAAAGATATTCAAATGCCACAGTGCCACCATAAATGTCTGCAGCATCAGCATTTACAAGTGCTTCAACTTTGCTCAACGTTCCATCGTACATAATTGAATCTTGCCTATTTAACGTAAAATCCCGGCGCACCATTGCATCTTTTAGTTGAGTATAAAAAGCAGAAATCTCAATGCTTGCTTTTCCTGTGAAACTCCTTACGACACCAATTTCAATGTTTCGCGCATATTCAGGTTTTAATTTGGGATTAGGAACAACAACATTTCCGGGCTCCGAATCAAATATCTTGGCCACGTCGTCAATATTTGGCGAGCGAAAACCGGATGACAAATTCGAACTTATTTGCCATTCAACTGTGGGATGCCAAACTACACCTATGTTTCCCGTTAGTGCAGAATTTTTCATATCGAATCCGTCAAAAGGGAAATTATAATCTTCGGTTATAAAATCTCCGTTCATCCAAGTATGTGTAAACCTTGTTCCAGCTTGTAAAATGACTTCTTTTTTTAAGTTATATTTATAAGAAAAGTAGCCCGCAAAACTGCCATATTTCGAGTCATCCGGATATCTTGAAGGTATGGTTTCACTTTTATTTGTAAGTAAATTTAGGGTGGAACCTGCTGAATTGATATTGTTGAAATAGGACTCCAGGCCATAAAAAATTTCGTTCTTTTCGTTGATGATTTTATCCAAATCGAGATTAACAGAAAATATCGAGAGATCTTCTTTTCGCCCATTTCTGATTGGGTTATTGATGCTTCTATCGTAGCGGCTTTCTGTATATTTTTGGAACCCACTTAAAAAACTCAATTTGTCAAAAAGTGCACAATCTTGTTCATATTTGATTTGCCCCGAAAAAAGTGTAAGTATTTGTGGCCCGTAATACCATTCACCATAACGGAGTTTGTTGTTTTTGTAAACGATAAGCCTGTCGTAACGCGGGATATTAGATGTTTGCGAATGATTTCCGCTCAAATTTATTTCAAGTTTCTCGTTGGGGCGCAACCGCAATTTTCCAAGGAAATTGAACTGGTTGTATTTTGAGTAGGTTTGAATTTTTGGATTTTTGCTTGCCACAATTTTATCGGTACCATCGAAACCACCATGCAAAACAAATTCAGGTCGCAAGTATTCTTCCCTTCCGTTCGACCCCATTTTTAAATCATCAAACCCTGAAAAAGTTGAACTTACCAAAGCTGCCCACGTCTTTCCTCCCAGATTGAAAGTACCATGAACGGTTTTTTCCAAATTGGCGCTCGAAAACCGGCTCATTATTTTTCCCGAAAAATCAGTTTTTGATACAGTAGAAAGTTTTGGTTTCAATGTATTGAAACTCATAACGCCACCAAGAGCGTCACTACCATATATTACCGACCCGGGGCCAAAAATGATTTCTGAATTTTCAATTGAATTTGCATCTATCGATATTATATTTTGAAGGTTCCCGCTACGATAAATGGCATTGTTCATGCGGATACCATCAACCACAAGTAGAATTCGGTTGGCCGAAAATCCCCGAATCATTGGGCTTCCACCGCCCATCTGGCTTTTTTGAACAAAAACGCCACCGCTTGTTCCCACCAAATCTGCCGTTGTTTGTGGGTTGAAATGTTCAACTTCTAACGCGCTGGTTGTCGCAATTTTATTTGGGATTTCGGTTTTCGATTGCTCCCAGCGGTTTGCAGATACCACAATTTCGTTAAGTCTGATTGGATCTTCTTTTAGCCAAACAATTTTCCCTTGTTTTATAATTTTCTTTTTTTCAGCTTGAAATCTGGTATATGATGAATGTTTAAAAACAATTTGGTCTTCAGGAGAAAAATTATCGATTTTAGCTTTTCCCATATTATCAGTTTGTGTCGAAAAAGTGTCGTTAAAAAGTAGCACACCCTCAATTGGCTGTCCGGTTTTTGCATTTATTACCTGAATGGTTTGCGCGTTAATTTGCCCCAGAAGAAATAAAAGGAAAAAGGTTAGAATTAAAGTCCTCACAACTTTGTGTTTTAATTTTCAAAATGTATCAGTGGCATTAAACAAAAATTATGCCTGTGATTGTTTTTTCATGTTCTTCACAAGCTGCTTTAATCGATAATTTTACCTGGGCAAATGTAGGTAACTCAACTCAACAGATTTTACAATATTTATTATTTTTAATTGCTTTTTGAACAAATTTTGTTTTTACTTTTTAATGAATAAGATTAATCTAATAAAATTTGAAAAGATGTTATATAAAGGAAGAAGACAAAGCTCAAATGTTGAAGATCGACGAGGAATGAGTACTGGTCGGAAAGTTGGTATTGGTGGTGGAATTGGCACTATTGTCATAGTATTAATCGTAATGCTTTTAGGCGGTGATCCGTCGCAAGTGATGAATGCAATGCAAGGCCAACAAAACTACACCGAAACTGCAACTGATTACCAGCCCTCTGCACACGAACAGGAATTAGCAGAATTTGTAAGCGTGGTTTTAGCTGACACAGAAGATGTTTGGCACAAACTTTTTGATGATTCCGGCTTATCATACCACGAACCTACACTTGTGCTTTTTAACAGTGCTACCGAATCGGCATGTGGATTTGCGCAATCTGCAACCGGGCCGTTTTATTGTCCGGGGGACGAAAAAGTGTATATCGATTTGAATTTTCTCGAACAACTTCAGGAGCGTTTGGGCGCTCAAGGTGATTTTGCGGTGGCTTATATTGTAGCTCACGAAGTAGGTCACCACGTTCAAAAACAATTGGGTGTGCTTGAAAAAGTGCATAATTTGCGTGGTCAGGTGAGCGAAAAAGCTTTTAACGAGCAAAATGTAAACCTGGAATTGCAAGCTGACTTTTATGCCGGAATATGGGCTTACCATGCTCAACGCATGAAAAATATTTTAGAATCTGGAGATATTGAAGAAGCCATGAACGCAGCGCAAGCAGTTGGCGACGACCGGATTCAAAAACAAACTCAAGGATATGTTGTGCCCGACTCGTTCACCCACGGAACTTCGGCACAGCGTATGTTTTGGTTCAAAAAAGGTTTTGAATCAGGAAATGTAAACAACGGCGATACATTTATGAAGAATGCGATTTGAACACTGGAGCACACTCCCGTGCAGGCATTTACTCACATATCATGTCATCGGCGTGATTGCGACAGCGAAGATGTTGACCGCGATCGCGATGTTGACCTCAGTCCCAAAACACCCAAAATCCCGTGTGTAATTTTCACAGCAATCGATTTTGTTATGGGGCATTTCATAATTTGCTCAAATGTAGATTGCGATTGCCTGCTCCGTGAATCAGGAGATTCAGCTTTAATTTCCTCAAACGGTATAAATCATTTTTCTATCTTTGCGCCTTTAAAATCAGAATCGCAATCAATTCAAATAAAATGGATTACAATTTCGCTGAAATAGAGCCCAAATGGCAGAAATACTGGGAAGAAAACAAAACGTTTAAAACTGAGGATGACTTTTCGAAACCCAAATATTATATCCTCGACATGTTTCCATACCCATCGGGTGCCGGTCTGCACGTTGGTCATCCTGAGGGATATACGGCTACAGATATTTTGAGCCGTTATAAGAGAATGAAAGGTTTTAATGTTTTGCACCCAATGGGTTACGATGCTTTTGGTTTGCCTGCCGAACAATACGCCATGCAAACGGGAACACACCCTGCTGTTACAACGCAAAAAAACTGCGATAACTTCCGCCGCCAAATTAAAGCCATTGGTTTGAGTTACGACTGGGATCGCGAAATCAATACTACTGACCCAAAATATTTCAAATGGACACAGTGGATTTTCAAACAATTATACAACACCTGGTTTGATGATGAATTAAAAAAAGGACGACCAATTTCGGAACTTCCCATTCCTGAAAATACAAAAACCGAAGGCGAGGAAGCCGTAAAAACCTACATTGGTAAAAAACGGCTGGCATACTATGATAATGCACAGGTTTGGTGGTGCGATTCATGCAAAACTGTTTGTGCAAACGAAGAGGTACTAACTGATGGTGCTCACGAAAAATGCGGCAACCGGGTAATTCGTAAAAATTTAAAACAATGGTTATTGCGAATTCCTCATTATGCTGAACGATTGTTGCAAGGTTTGGATACTTTGGATTGGCCGACAGGCGTAAAAGATATGCAACGTAACTGGATCGGCAAATCGACCGGTGCTGAAGTTGATTTTGAAATTGATGGATTAAACAAAAAACTGCGTGTTTACACTACCCGTCCCGACACGCTGTTTGGCGCAACTTACATGGTAATTGCACCAGAACATAAAATGGTAAGCGAAATTGTAACTAACGATAAAGCAGAGGAAGTTGAAAATTATATAAAAGCCGCAGCGCTGAAATCGGATTTGGATCGAACTGATTTGGCAAAAGAAAAGACGGGAGTTTTTACCGGCCGGTATGCAATTAATCCGGTTAACAATCAGCCAATCCCAATTTGGGTGGCCGACTATGTTTTAACGGGTTACGGAACCGGAGCCATTATGGCGGTACCAGCGCACGACACACGCGATTTTGAATTTGCCAAAGAATTCAACATACCAGTAATCTGTATTCTTGACCCGAAACAAGCCGAAAATCGCAAAGAAATTTTAAACGGTGATGCTTGCTGGACGGAAGATGGGGAATATGTAAATTCTGCAAGTGTAGAAACAGGTTTGGACATTAACGGCTTGAACAAAGCTGCTGGAATTCAGAAAACTGTGGACTGGTTGCAATCAAAAAATATTGGTGAAGCAACGGTAAACTTCAGATTGCGTGATTGGTTGTTTAGCCGCCAACGATATTGGGGCGAGCCCTTCCCCGTAATACATTGGGAAGATGGCGAAGTTACTTTGGTAGAAGATGAAGATTTGCCTTTGCAACTTCCCGAAATGGAAAAATACACGCCCGGTGACAGCGGTGAATCACCATTGGCAAATGCACATGATTGGCTGGTTGTTACCGACAAAAACGGCAGGAAAGGCCGTCGCGAAACCAATACAATGCCACAGTGGGCTGGTTCATGCTGGTACTATTTGCGCTATATCGATCCAAACAATACTGAAAATATTTTTGACGTAAAAAAAGAGCAATATTGGATGCCCGTCGATTTATATGTTGGCGGTGCGGAACATGCGGTTCTTCATTTGCTATATTCACGTTTCTGGCACAAAGTTTTATTTGATTTGGGAATAGTTTCCACCGATGAGCCATTCCAAAAACTTTTCAATCAGGGAATGATTTTGGCATTTGCCTACGAAACTTCAACCGGAGCAAAGGTTTCTTCTGATTTAGTGGAAGAGAAAAACGGAAAATATTTCAATACTGAAACCGGTGAAGAGTTGAAACAGATTGTAGCAAAAATGTCAAAATCGCTGAAAAATGTGGTGAATCCAGATGACGTAATAGAAAAATACGGTGCTGATTCATTGCGCTTGTATGAAATGTTTATGGGGCCACTTGATGAGCGGAAACCATGGGCAGAAAACGGTGTGAAAGGTGTTTTTAATTTCCTGGCACGTGTTTACCGCTTCTTTTCCGAACCTGCAAATATTGTTGAAGATACAGAAGATAAAGAGGTGGCAAAATTGCTCCACCAAACAATTCAAAAAGTAGAATTCGATATTGAACATTTAAAATTCAATACAGGAATTTCGGCGTTGATGGTATTTAATAACCAGGCTTACAAAAAAGG
>JBBQPP010000142.1:0-8180 GCA_038217255.1 Bacteroidales bacterium
TCATTCCATTTGAAAAAGTGGCACCTATTAAAACCCCGGCACTTGCCATCAGGAAGATTAACCATTTTGGAGCTGCTTTTGAACCTATTGCAGAATTTAGAAAATTTACTGCATCGTTACTAACTCCCACGATAAGGTCAGAAATGGCTAAAGCAAATAAAATAACGACAATAATAATGTAGAAATTTTCCATTTTTTACAAATTAGGATGGACGGTAATTGAAAGATTGTAAAACACAATAATGTTTTTAATTTGAAGTTGGTCTGACGAAACAAAGGTGTTTTTATACGGTTGCAAATGTGTTAAACTTCAGTTACAAATTGATTAAATTATCCAATCGACAAGTTGTAATATTCAGTAAATTAACAATTTACAAATAATTTGTTTTAAATGAATTTGTAATACTAGTCCTTACGGGAAAAATACCTTTTGGTAAATTGAATTTATTGAGTCGTTTCCAATATATTGTTTGTATTATTTGAATTTTTAAACAATTTAAAGTGAATATTATTTATGTCGGTTAAACAACAAGCAGAGTTCTTTTTTGTAATTTTCAGGAAAAAAAATGAAAGTCATATCAATATTGTTGTTCATCTTCATTTTCGTGGGTTGCAAAACCGATGAGAAAAAAGCCATAACCGGGAAAAAAAGGAGCCACCCAAGCCATGTTTATACTTATGTTGATGTGGATACAATAAGGTTAAAATATTTTGAAACTGATTATCTGCCGGTGTATTCTGATATTTACCATACGGATGGAACAAAACGGTTCCCCATTACAGCAACTATCAGTATAAGAAACACATCACTTGCTGATTCGGCATACATACAATCGGCTACATACCATGATTCGTTTGGAATATTATTACGGTCCTATTTGGATTCAACACTCTTGCTTTTGCCTATGGAATCAATTGAATTTGTTGTAGAAGAAGGTGAAAAGGCTGGTGGTGCCGGTGCTAATTTTATTATTGATTGGGCGGCAACTACGTATTCAGACCAATTACTGATTCAATCAATTATGATTGGCACTTACGGCCAACAGGGGATTTCATTTCTTACGGAGGCAAAAGTGATAAAGAGCACAAAAAAAGAGTAATGTTAACATTACTCCTTTTTATATGAAATATCAAGTTTTTTTATAAAAGTGCCTGTCGCGTAAAAGTGATAAAGTCACGTTGTGCCTTTAACATATTTACAGTATGCAAGAGCAAGTTTTTCGATTCAGCATTTATTTTGAAGTATAGCAGTGAATTGCGTGTATTAACTTCTTTGTTTTTAATGCGTTTTATCTGGTTTTTTTCGAGTTTGGTAAGCATATCAAAAATCTTTTCCCTATCAACAATCAATGTTTCTATATTCTCGAATTTATTTTCTTTGACTGTGTGCAATGCAAAATTAAAGAAGTTATCCAATTGGGCTGTTAGATTAAGCAATTCCGCATTTTGTTCCGGTGTAAAAGGTTTATGATTGTTATCAGAATAATTAATTATTGGGTCAATAATATAATGATTTGCGTGAGCCATTTCACGTTTATAGTCCATCATCTGCACATAATAATGACCGGTGTCAACTAACCCTTCCGTTAAAAGTTGAACGGTAGAATAAACTTTTTCCTTATTTTTTTTCGACCTTTTCGAGAAATCGTCGCTTGCTTTTTGAGCCAGTTTCAGTTTGTTGCGGTCTTCATTTAAAAATCCATCAATACCCACCGAGACAATGTAATTTGAAGAAACTATCGCTTTTACAATTTGCTTAGAGCTTTTTGTAATAATAACTTCATATGGATCTTTGATATCAATTAGATCTTCCAATTCGGATTTCGAATTTAGATTCCGTTTTTTAAACAACATATGTGTGCGCAGAACCATAAAAATTGCCACCCCAATAAATACGAAAATCATCAATTTCCCGCCCAAAGAAATCACCAACGCAATAAATGCAGCTCCCGAAAAAGCAAAAATTGCAGTTAAAAACCATCCTCCAATTACCGCCATTACGCCCGAAACACGAAAAACAGCACTGTCGCGATCCCAGGCGCGGTCGGAAAGTGAAGTCCCCATTGCCACCATAAAAGTTACATAAGTAGTTGAAAGTGGTAGTTTTAGCGAAGTTCCCAATGCAATTAAAATACTTGCAACTACCAGGTTTACTGAAGCACGAATTTTATCGAAAGCTGGTGGTTCGGTATCATTTGAATTGATATAATTTGAAGGTAAAAACCGCAAATCCAAAATTTGCAATACTTGTTGGGGAATTATTTTTTTTAGTTTTTTATTGAACCTTGTAGTTGAGCGAACTAAAACTCTTGCAACGGGAGAAGAGTCAAATTTTTCAGTTCCTTCGCTTTGTCTTGATAAATCAACTGAAGTTGCAATAACATTGTGTGCTTTCTTTGAAAAAATCAGGGTTGAAATCATTATTAGTCCTGCGATAATCAACATATACTCAGGAGTATCAATTTTCCCGGCAAGCATTCCCATCGAAAAGCTATCGGGCGAAAGTTGTCCCCCGGCAACCCAGGCCTGAAACGAACTAAAACCAGCAAGTGGAACCCCAATAAAGTTAACTAAATCGTTCCCCGCAAAAGCCATTGCAAGTGCAAAGGTTCCCACCAATACGATCACTTTCAGTATTTTAATATTAAAAATCCATTTTAAAGTTTGCATAATAACCGTCCAACCTACAAAACTTGTCAATATCACAAGTGAAGTATGCTGGTTTATCCAAGTACTTAATGTATCGCCGTTTTCAAGTTTAATATTGGCAAAAGATGAATCGCTTATTCCTTTAACCAAAATAAAATAGGTAATTGCGGTTATAGCCAGTCCGCCGTAAATTGCACCAAAATATTTCATTGGCTGACGGTAATTAAAAGTAAAAATTAGTCGGGCAATGTACTGCACAATTGCACCAACAGTAAATGCAATAACCACCGAAACCAGTATCCCCGTAATAATGGCAAGGGCTTTATCCGAATTAATATATTTTGATAATTCAAGCAGGATTGATCCTCCAGCCATTTTAATTTTAACAGCGGCAACGGCAACGGCAGAACCCAGTAACTCGAAAACCACGGAAACTGTTGTTGAAGTTGGCAGACCGAACGCATTAAAAGTGTCGAGCATTATTACGTCGGTAATCATCACCGCCATAAAAATAATCATGATTTCAGAGAAGAAAAACATATCCGGGTGGAAAATTCCCTTACGGGCAACCTCCATCATTCCATTTGAAAAGGAGGCCCCAACAAATACACCTATCGCGGCCATCGTAAATATTAACCACTTGGGCGCAGCTTTTGAGCCAACAGCCGAATTTAAAAAATTTACAGCATCATTTGCAACGCCCACAATCAAATCGGAAGCTGCCAGTGCAAACAGCACAACTACAAGGATTATGTAAAAACTTTCCATAAATGGTTTTATTAAGTTAAGCCGCCAAAAATAGGTTTTAAGTAGTTTTGAACTCTTTTCTTAATATTAAGAAAATATTAACAATGAGTGAAATTACTGTTAATCAATGTATAACATTTATTTTCTACTTTTACCCGTCAAACAAAGATAGCAATGACTAAATTTACATCACGACAAGTTGTAGTATTTCTTGCATTATTTTTAACAGTAATTGTTGGCTTAGGATGGTACTACCTTTATTTTACCGGCTTTTCATTCATATTTATGATTATGGGGCTGATATTTTTCTTTCTCATCGCATTTTATATCATCCAGTTTGCCATCAATAAATTCATTCTCGAAAAAATCAGGCCTATTTATAAAATCATTGATTTTGTGCCGGAAAGGGAAAAGGAACTGAAACTAAAATTAAAACCTGGTTTTGTTGAACTTTCGGATGTTGAACATGATGTGGAGGAGTGGGCACAGAATCAGTTGCAAGAGATTGAACGGTTGAAAGAACTCGAACGCTACCGCAAAGATTTTGTCGGAAATGTTTCGCACGAACTAAAAACGCCGATTTTTAACATTCAGGGTTACATACTCACACTGCTCGAAGGTGGATTGGAAGACCCAAATATCAATAAATTATATCTTACACGGACAGAAAAAAGCATCGACAGGATGATTTCGATTGTTGAAGACCTGGAATCCATCAACAAACTTGAAACAGGCGAATTAAAACCCAAATTCAGTGTTTTTGATATTGTTAAAATTGTAGAGGATGTTTTTGACATGGAGCAACGACTTTCAAAAGAACGGAAAATTTCGTTGATGTTTACCGACAAACCCGACAAACCTTTAATGGTAAAGGCTGATAGGAAAAGAATTATTGAGGTACTTACCAATTTGGTTATAAATGCTATTAAATATGGCAAAAAGAATGGATTTGTTAAAGTTGGGTTCTATGATTTCGACGATAAAATAATGATTGAAGTAACCGATAATGGAATTGGAGTTGATAAAAAAGATTTGTTACGCATTTTTGAACGTTTTTTCCGTGTCGATAAATCGAGATCGCGTGAACAGGGTGGAACCGGGCTCGGTCTTTCCATCGTAAAACACATTATTGAAGCTCACAATCAAACTATAAATGTTCAAAGTGTACTCAATGAAGGAACCACCATTACATTTACCCTTGAAAAAGACAAATATTAACCTAACTTTGCTTACTTAAAATTTCGATTATGGATGATACAATTTTTAAAATACTGTTGGTTGACGACGAAGAAGATATTCTTGAGTTTATAAGCTACAACCTCGAAAAAGAGGGGTATAAAGTATATACAGCCAAAAATGGTATTGAAGCATTAAAATCTGCCGAAAAAAATATCCCGCACCTGGTAATCCTTGATGTAATGATGCCCGAAATGGATGGAATTGCTACCTGCGAAGAAATGCGCAAAATGCCAGCACTTGACCATACAATCATTGCATTTTTAACTGCCCGTGGCGAAGATTATTCTCAAGTTGCAGGATTTGAGGCAGGTGCCGATGATTATATTACAAAACCAGTTCGCCCAAAAGTGCTTGTCAGCAGGGTAAAAGCCCTGCTAAAACGCACCGGCGAAGCAACAGTCGCTCCAATTCCGGTTGACGAAAACACAGTCAACGTCGGTAATTTGGTAATCGATAAAGAAAAGTATCTGATCAGGATCAACAATATTGAAATGGTACTTCCTAGAAAGGAATTTGAATTATTATCACTTTTAGTTTCCAAGCAGGGGAAAGTATTTACCCGCGAAGAAATTTACCACACGGTTTGGGGAGATAATGTGGTGGTTGGTGACCGCACAATCGATGTCCATATCAGAAAACTTCGCGAAAAAATTGGTAACGATCACATTAAAACATTGAAAGGGATTGGGTACAAGTTTGTGGAGTAGATAGAAATCCCAGTCAACGAAAAAGCAATAATCAAGTTTTAAAATAGTCGATTGGTTTCCAATTCGGAAACTTGAAAAAAACTTGCCGGCAAAGAACATCTTCTCTGAATCGGCAAGTTTTTTTAATATCAATGGATGAACTCTTCAAGCTGAACTTTAATCCGTTTCTGCCCATAAAAAGCATTTTCCCGGCCTTTTCGCTTGTAATTTTACCAGAAATAAATGTAAAATGCTGTTGTTAATCCAAGAATTACAACCGTGTGGAAAATATCCCAATGGTTCCAGCTTGCGCGTGTAGCAGCTCTTTGCTCCGCACTTGACGACCCAAATGTCAGTCCCTGGATTTGTGCTGCCGGAGCTGCTTCAGTAAATCGACTGACAATCATAATTACAAAAATACTAAAGGCCAGCATACCACCGCTAAAAAATAACCAGTTTACATCGTAAAACAAGTTGTAAAAAGGGTTGCTAACCCCGGTTTCAGCAGCCCACAATTTTACGTCAGTGTATCCTGCTCCCTTCGCCAAAGTTGTGTAAGCTACTTTTGCGCCTATGCGCATTATCCCAATAACAAATCCGGCAATCATTCCCCACATACCACCTTTGGGAGTTGGCCGTGTTGAAAGAATTCCCAATAGAAAAGCGGCGGCAATACCGGGTGCCAATACTGATTGAACATCCTGCAAATATGTGTATAAAACATCGCCAATGCTTCGCATAACAGGAATCCAAAGAATTCCGAGTACAACAACCACAACCGTTGCAATTCGTCCGACACTCAGTAATTTTTTCTCCGTTGCAGTTGGTTTGTATTTCTTGTAAAAATCGATGGTAAATAACATGGCCGATGAATTAAAAAGCGATGCCAAAGAACTCATTAAAGCAGCCAAAATCCCACAAACCACCAAACCCTTCACACCGGCAGGAAGCAGCGTGGCTACAAGTGTAGGAAATGCGGCATCGGAAGATGAAAGTGTAAATGGCTGGCCATTAATCACCACTCCCTTTTGAGCCATTGCAAAGGCAATCATTCCCGGAATCATAAATAAGAAAACAGGGGTTAATTTCAAATAAGCTCCAAAAATAGTTCCCCGGCGGGCCTGGGTTTCATTTTTCCCTGAAAGTACACGCTGAACAATAAACTGGTCGGTACACCAATACCAAAATCCTATTACAGCAGAGCCAATAAACACACCGAGCCACGGAAAATTTTCATCCCGGTTACTTCGAATCAGGTTGGTCATTGTATCACCATATTCATTCACTTCAACTGCGCTTGTAATGCGCATCATCTCATCCCAGCCACCAAGGGCACGAAGTCCCAGCACTACAATAATCAACGAGCCGATAAGCAAAATAGGAGTTTGCAAAACAGAAGTGTACAGAACGGATTTCATTCCTCCGATAACTGTATAAATGGCGGTTAATAACACAAGGCCAATTGCTGAAATCCAAAAGAAATCAATCCCCCATATTGTTTCAATTCCAAAAACTTCCTTAAAAACCAAACCTCCGGCATAAACCGTAACTGCCACTTTAGTAAGCACATAACTCACCAACGAAATTATTGACAATAACGAGCGTGATTCTTTGTTGTAACGGCGTTCCAAAAATTCGGGCATGGTTGTTACCATGCTCCGCGAATAAAACGGCACAAAAACCCATCCCAATACAAGAATCATCCAACCCTGTATTTCCCAATGCGCCATAGCCATTCCGCTTGAAGCACCGGCACCGGCCAAACCAATTAAATGTTCCGAACCAATATTCGAAGCAAAAATTGAGGCTCCAATTGCAATCCATGTGGCATCGCGACCAGCCAGAAAATAGTCGCCCGAGGTTTCCTCTTTTTGTCTGAATACCCAGACAATAATTCCGATTAGCGCCAGTCCAAAAACACCTATAACAATCCAATCGAGTAATTCCATTGATTTTAATTTTAGTTAGATTATTTATTTTAAATTAATTTACCGTTTGTAATAAAAATTGTTCTTGTGTAATTTTTTAATGCGAGTATCAACTTGCCTTAGTTTGTTAAGTCTCCGATGATAAACTAAATACCATTCATCTTTGCTCGCTAACTGCAAAACGGATGGATTCTTCACCCGGCCCATTCCCTGTAAAATATGTAAACAAGTAGGCTTCGTATTTCCCGGATTTTTCACAACCTGTAAAAAGGAAGGAGCTGGTTATAGTAGCAAATACAAATGCCAAAAATGTTCTTTTGTTGAAATTCATTTTTGTAGAATTACATTTTTTCGATTTTACTTTTTAATACAAAATAATCCGCTTGCATGTGCCGGTAAATCCAGCGCGAACGAACCTGAGTATTTCCCCATTTTTTTACCCGTCCACATATTTGTAATTTTGCAGTCACCCTTAATCCCAATTTCCGCCAATTCCACTTCAACTTTTACAGGCGTTTTCCCATCTGAAATATTAAACAAAGCGAGGTAAATATCTCCATTTTTTGAGTTTGTGGAAGATATCGCCACTTTTCCATCCTTCTGAAAAAGCTGTTTTACACCGGTACTTTCGCGGTGCATTTTAAGTACTTCTTTATTTGTCAATAACGAAAGAGTGAAAGCATCGTTGCTTGGCAAATCGCCTCCAAACATTAACGGAGATTTGAATATTGTAAAAAGCGTCATCAGTGTGTATTGTTCGTTGGGTGTAAGTCGTGTCATGCGGTCTTCGCCGCGTTCACCACGGATTGAAATCCGGCCCAAAGGAATCATATCGCAATCGGGCCAAGTGCCTGGATCAATGTATGGATACCACTGTACTGAAACCTGAATTAAATGAGGAATATCGCCCCAAACATCCCAAACATCGCCA
>JBBQPP010000143.1:0-8142 GCA_038217255.1 Bacteroidales bacterium
AGGCCAGTTCGTCAAAATGGACAATAGAGTCACCTCCTGAAGCTGAAAAAATTACATATATATTTCCCGAAAGAGAAAGTTACCGAAACGTTGAAATGCCGGAAGTGAAAGTTACCTGGTATGATGGCGGGTTGATGCCCGACAGGCCTGTTGAATTAAAAGATGGCGAGAAAATGGGCGATAGTGACGGTGGCGTTTTGTTTGTAGGAAGCAAAGGCAAAATATTGTGCGGATGTTATGCAAAGGATCCTCGAAGATTACCAACCGATGAATTTGTTGATTACTCGCCTGTTATTAACGAACGCCTTGTTGCCGATGGCATGGATGGGCATGAAAAAGATTGGATCAGGGCATGTAAAGAAGATCCCGCAACCCGTGTTAAAACAAAATCGCATTTTGGCTATGCCGGTCCTTTTAACGAAGTTGTTGTTATGGGAACGGTAGCTGCCCGATTATCGGGTCTTCAACGTGTATTGCAATGGGATGGAGAGAATATGAAATTTACAAATATTGGTGCAGATGAAAAAATTCGGATACCCAAGTCAGTTAAATTAGATGAAAGCCGAAATTTATCGAGGTACAAATCGGAATATGAGGTTATTAATGCACTGGAATTTGCAGAAAGCCTAATCAACCTAAAACCGAGGAATGGATGGGAGTTGGTTTTGTAAATCTGTTTAACTAAAATATGCGGATTTTTTCAATCCAAAAAAGAGGCTTCAATTATATGTTGCCTCTTTTTTAATTGTTCAATTTTTTTGTCAGATCAACGCAAACCAGTTTGTTGTCATTTCTAACAAAAACATGTTTGTTCGCAAATGCCGGATGCGACCAGGTAACTCCACGGGGTAGTTGTTCTTTTGTAGGTTCAATAATTTTTGCCCGGCTGATTTCCTTAAACCCTTTTGGCGAAAGTTCCGAAATGATCAATTCGCCGTGTTCGTTGAACATCCAGGTTTTATTGCCATTTTGAACAAAATGGATATTTGCCCAGCGGTTTTTCTTTACAGCGGTCAAGTCTTCCCAAATGCGGTTGCCAGATGCAAATTCCAGACAGCGAAGTTCCCCGTAACTGTCAACACCATAAATAAAATTGTCGATAATTACAGGAGTATTCATAACACAATGCAATGCATCAGTTTTGCGTTCACTTTCGCCACTGCGTTGCCAAACTTTTTCGGCTGACGTATAATTGTTTGTTAATTTCACAAGCAATGAACCGCTGTAAAAGCAACTTACAAAAATATGATCGTTGTATAATACAGGTGTAGCGATGGCCATTCCCGATCCTACGTCCCATGGAAACCGCCAGTAAATTTCCCCGGTCTTCGGGTTCAATCCAGAAAGGCTGTTTTCTGTCCAAACAACTACAACTTCACTCCCATTTTTTTCTACAAGGATTGGTGCTGAATATGCGGCAATATCTTCAAGATTCCGCCAAATCTCTTTTCCTGAATTTATCTCGAGCGCAACAACACAGGCATTTTTGCTCCCACTGATTTGAAGTATAATTTTATTTTCGGTAATTAAAGGGGTAGCCGAAATGCCCCAAACCGGCATTCTTATTTCATATTCAATATTCAAATCTTTTTGCCATATAACCGTTCCATTTTCGGCATCAAAACAAAACAAATTCCCCATTGTGCCAAGCGAAAATGCTTTGCCATTTTTAATAACAACCGAAGCTCGCGGACCGGCTGGATATCCAATTCCCGAATACCCGCAAGGATAGCGGTATTCCCATATTTTTTCTCCGGTTTGTTCATCGAAACACAATACTCCTTCAGTTTGTGATGGATTTTTTATTAAATCAGCAAGATAAACTTTGCCATTAGATACGGTTGGCCCGGAATATCCTGAACCTATTGCAGCAGACCATTTTGGAATTATTTCATTGGAGCCAAATTTTTCGACAATTCCCGTTTCCGACCATGTTCCATCTCGATTTTCCCCCCGCCAGTCGGGCCAGTCTTGCGAATAACAATAAATTGATGCAAATGAAAACAATATGCACAATATAAGTTTTGAATTCATGCCTTCTTCTGTTTTAGTGCATCCAAAGTCAAATTTGAGTTTTTTGTCTTGATGCTGGATTCTGGATTCTATAGAAAGGATACTGGATTCTTTAAACTTTGAACTTTGAACTGCGAACTTTAAACTTATTACTGAGCATCACACATCGTAATTAAAACCCCTTAAATGATGCCCCATTCTATCGCGTTTGGTTTTCATGTATTTCTGATTGTACTCATTGGGTTCAACTTCAAGCGGGATTACCTGGGTAACTTGCAGCCCGTAACCTTCGAGACCCACTCTTTTTACCGGATTGTTAGTGAGCAGTTTCATTTTTTTAACCCCGAGGCTACTTAATATTTGCGCACCTACGCCATAATCGCGTTCATCGGGATTAAAACCAAGGTGTAGATTTGCTTCAACAGTATCCAAGCCCTGATCCTGTAATTTATAGGCAGCTATTTTGTTAAACAAGCCAATTCCCCTGCCTTCCTGCATCATATAAACAATTACGCCTTTCCCCTCTTTCTCAATCATTTTCATTGCTTTGTGCAACTGGTCGCCACACTCGCAACGTAATGAGCCAAAAATATCTCCGGTCATACAAGAAGAATGTACCCGGGTAAGTATCGGTTCATCTTGTTCCCACGTACCTTTTATTAAAGCTACATGTTCAACACCATTCGATTCTTGTTTAAAAGGTACAATCCTGAAATCTCCATATTGTGTGGGCAACATAACTTCTGCTCCCCTTTCAACTAAACTCTCGCCATGAAATAAGTATGAAATCAGGTCTTTTATTGCAACCAATTTCAAATCGAATTTTTTTGCAATTTCATACAATTCAGGCAGGCGAGCCATGCTGCCGTCATCGTTCATAATTTCAACCAAAACACCTGAAGGGCTTAACCCTGCCAGTCTTGCCAAATCAACTGCTGCTTCAGTATGTCCACTGCGGCGGAGTACTCCACGGTTTTTTGCTTTTAATGGAAAAATATGCCCTGGCCGTCCTAATTGTTCAGGGTTTGTTTTCGGATCAACAAGCATTTTAATGGTAATGGCCCTGTCAGATGCTGAAATACCTGTTGTTACTTCGGGATGGATAGCATCAACTGACACAGTAAATTGTGTTTCGTGAGACGAAGTATTTTTGCCAACCATTAATTCCAAATCCAACTCTTTGCATCGTTTCTCAGTTAGTGCAACACAAATCAGACCCCTGCCTTGAATTGTCATAAAGTTGATAATTTCGGGCGTAACCAAATCAGATGCTACAATAAAATCACCTTCATTCTCCCTATCTTCATCATCTACAACAACAACCAATTCACCCCTTCCAATCGCTGCAATTGCCTCCGGAATTGTATTTAAAATTATATCTGTCATTTTGAACTTAACCTTTTTTGATCAGCCGCAAAATTACAATAAATAATCGGAAAGAGAACATGACTTTTGTTTTTGAAGGAGAAGGTTGAAAAGGGAATGGATGCTGGATGCTTGATGCTGGTTACTTGATGGTGGAATCTGGATGCTCGTCACTGGATGCTGGATTTTGGATACTTGATGCTTGATACAGGATACATTAAACTGTAAACAACTTTGAACCTTGAACTTTAAACTTTGAACTCTTTTTACGCCCGTTTTGATTTTTCCCAATTCACCGTTTGTTTTCCTTTAAAAAAGCGGAAAACCCCACGTATAGCAGCATAATTAATTGAGGTGAAATAATATGGTATAAATAATAGTTTGAACCGTATTTTTCTGTTTTCGAAATACCAACCTACCAATGCCAGTAAATAGCACAAAGCTTGAACATATAATGCTAATGTGTAAAATCCTGTGTCGAACCAGCCGTTTTGTTGCCAGACAATTAATAAATTTGTAGGAAGGATTATTACCAGAGAAATGGGTGCTAAAGTCCACCGCAAAACCTTGTGCGAAAAATATTGCCATGAAAGAATCCCGAAACGGAATGGATTTAACAATCCTTTCATCCTGAATATGGTTTGGATACCACCTGCAGCAATCCTTATTTTTCGTTTCAATTCTTCTTTTACATTTAACGAAGCTGTTTCTTCAGCATAGGCATTTGGAGTGTATGCAATGTGGTAACCTTTTTGCGCAATTCGCAGAGAGATCATAAAATCATCCAGTAAAGTATCTTCTTCCACATCCTCAAAAAGTTCGGTGCGAATGGCAAACAATTCGCCAACTGCTCCAACCGCGGAATTTAATTCGGAGTCCATTTTTTTTATCCACGATTCAAATTTCCAATACAAACCTTCACCAGCTCCGGCAGCTGAGTCGGCATCTTTTTCAACAATTCGTTTTTCACCGGCAACACAACCTGTTTTTGGGTTGCTGAATTTGGCTACTATCTCTCTAATCGACTGTTTTCCAAGAATTGTATTCGTGTCGGAAAAAATAATTATTGGGGCTTTTACAAATTTTACACCCCGGTTCATAGCATGCATTTTCCCCCGCCGTTCCGGTAAATGGTGTACTTCAAGATTGCCGTATTTTTTTAGCAAATCTGGTGTTCCGTCATCCGAACCATCGGTTATCCATAAATATTGTATTTTTTCTTTTGGATAATCAAGTGAGAAAGAATTCGCAACTTTTTGATTTACATAGTCTTTTTCGTTAAAAGCGGTTACAAATAAACAAATATCGGGCTCAAATGAAGCATCAAAGCTCAGAACCTTTTTGGAGAATATTATTTTTTTTATTTTGAGCAGAACAAATAACACAATTGCATAGCCAACGAACGTGTAAACCAATATAAGCAGCAGTATCCAAAAAATGAGTTGCAAAATCATCAAATATATTTTTTGTAAAAATCGATTAACGAACCCGCTGATGACAGGTTATCAAAGTTTTCGTGAATGTATTCAATGGCATTTTTGCTTATTTTATCGAAATATTCGCGATCTTCAATTAAATCGGTAACTGACTGAACAAAACCTTCAGCATTTTCGGTAACAACTATATTTACGCCCGAAGTAGTTGAAATCCCCTCAGTCCCCACAGCAGTAGTAACAATTGGTTTACCAAGCGCCATTCCTTCAATGATTTTTATCCTCATCCCACTACCCGAAAAAAGTGGCACTACCATTATCGATTTTGAATTGATAAATTCATAAGCATCAGCAACTTCACCTTTAAAAACTACGTTTGGCAAATTCATCATTTTCTGAAACCAGGCGGGGGCATTTCTTCCGGCAATAAAAAATTGTAAATCAGGATATTTTTCCCGAACTGCATCCCAGCAATTGTCAAAAAACCAAATTAAACCTTCCTGGTTTGGCGCCCATTCCAGCGATCCAATATGAAATAAAGTAGGGTGAATCAGGTTTTTTGAATTTGGAATTAATACTGATGAATCGATACCGGTTTGCGAAACATGAACTGGTTTGAGATTTCCAAGTTTGTTAAGAATACCAGCATCTCGACTGGTTATCGGAACAAGCAAATCGTATTTATTTAAGGTTTGAACCTCGAATGATTTTATTCTTTTTGACAGGTTTTTTAGGTACCATTTTTCCAATCCATGCGCCATAATTGCGGTCCTGCTCCAAATTTCATGTTCGATGTTGTGTGCCCGGTAAATGATTTTTGCTTTCGAATTCTTTCTGATTAACGGAATGTACGGGCAAACATAAAGTCCTTCCAATTGTATGACGTCAAAATCATTTTCCAGTAAAACTTTTTGCAGCTCTTTGGCAAATGGTTTTGAAATAAACCTAGTTGCATTATATGGTTTTGCTGAAAACACCAGATTTAGTAATGCACTGATAGGTGATATTTTAGCCGCCACATTCACAAGTTTGAAATCTGCCAATTCTTTTACCGATTCAGGGATTTCGGTTAAAGTAATGTGGTGCTTGATAGTATTCATTGTAAGGATTGTAACCTTGTGTCCTAACAGTGAGAATCCACGTGTCAAATTCATACAGGCAATTGCACCACCATCAATTACAGGATAAGGAACTTTATTTGTTACCTGAAGAATTTTCATTTGTTTTATAATTCAAATTTATTTTAATCTGGTGTTCTCGACCAATTACCTTAGTGCGCGGCAAACTTTAAAATTACTTTTCTGATTTTTTAAACCAATGCCTTATTCTAAATTTATTCAACAATTTAATATAAGCTTCAGAAGACATAATTGCCGAATCGGTTCCCGCCATATAAGATAACCAAACACCAAGAGGGAAAAATATAAAAGTAGAAAACCACATTCCTGTAACCATTTGCCAAACGTCTTCGCGGGCAGATTTTTCTCCAGTCATCGAAACTATATAATAGGCAATAAACAGGAGGATTGAAACAACAACAGGCATTCCCAGACCACCTTTCCTTATTATGGCCCCAAGTGGCGCGCCCACGAAAAAGAATATGAAAACAGCAATCGACAACGTAAATTTCCGGTGGCGCTCCATATCGTATTTGTTAATATGCCTTTTCCTTTCGGTAATTTGACCCTGATACAAATTCAAATTCTGCATGTTACTTCTTGCTCTGTCCAGTGCTACCATTGCAATTTCGGCTTTTACCCATTTATCAATGCCGTTAAAATAATCATCAAAATTAAAAATTGAATCAGGTTTGCTTATATCTTTTTGTTTTAAGGAGTCGTTCAATACAGTTAAATTGTACACATGTCTTGAAATTGTTGGGTTAATATCAATTTGAATCAAATAACCCCGCACCTGATCATAAAATTTTTCATCCAAAGTATCCAACATCAGGCTGAGCTGATTTATGGTCAACATGCGGTACATATTTTTATAAATACCTTCATCCCTTCGGTTAAAATCAAAATTGTTTACTTTAACCCTGATTGTTTCTTCGTCAAATTTATCACGTCTGAACGGTCGTTTATTAATATCCTTTCTATCAGTGGGCGGTTCCTCCGAGTAATTTACGCCGCTGTATAAATTGAGGACCATATATCGTTTGTCTTCGGTAATTTTCAGAAACCCGGAGTCGGCAACAGTTACGCTTTCGTTGGTTTTATTTTGGGTATGATCGTAAATAAGTAAATCGTATAATACATTGGTTTTTTTGTCTTTGTGACCAACTTTAATACTGTATCCGTCAATTTCGTTGGTAAAAACACCTTCCTGAAGTACTAACTCTGGTCGTTGCTGTTTTACGCTAACCATCAGTGTTGTAAATTTCAGGTTTGTTTTTGGCAAAACATTGTTTGAAACGTAGAATGCAAGCGCAGAAATGATAGCTGCAATAACAATCAGCGGGCGCATTATTCTGAAAAGTGAAATCCCCGCCGATTTCATGGCAACTAATTCGTAGTTTTCACCAAGAGAACCAAAAGTCATGATGGATGCCAGTAACATAGCCAACGGAAAAGCATAAGGTAAAACGCCAAAAGATGCGTAAAAAAGCATTTCTCCCAAAACGCTTAAATTCAGACCTTTGCCAACAAGATCGCCAACATACCGCCATAAAAATTGCATGAGAAGTACAAAAACGACAATAAAGAAGGTCATAAAAAATGGCCCCAGAAAAGATTTTATAACATACAGGTGCAAGCGCTTCATGCTAATGTTTTCGATATTGAAACATGTGCAAAACTAAGTTATTTTGGTAATATGGAAAGTAAAAAAAGGTTAAGATACTTTTGAATTAATGTAATAAAGATGAATATAGGGATTTGAAATAGAATTCATAGGATTATGACCCAAGGATATGTTTCAGGTCGGAAATCTGACTATCCCACAAACCTTTTACTTCTTCATAATCGTTATCTTCAGCAAAATCGATGATAATCAGCGAAACATCATTGGTTAATTCATCCTGTGTAATCCTGAATTCAAAATAGCTTTCTTTATCTTCTATCCATGAAAATCGGACCAGTTTGTTTTCCTTGTGCAAAGTCATTTCGGCTGTTTGTTCCGAACCCTCCCAAATAAAGGTATATTTTTTCCCCCTAACCTTAACGTCATCGGCAAACCATTCTGTTAAACCGGAAGCTGTGCTCAACCAGTTAAACAGTACTTTTGGAGAACAATTTATAACATACTCAAGTTGAATTTTTATTTTGTCAGTCATTTATTCGATTTTGTGCCAATATATGTATTCTGATTGTAACATACAACTTGAAAA
>JBBQPP010000144.1:0-8074 GCA_038217255.1 Bacteroidales bacterium
AAATCCAACTTAATTACGGATGCGAAGGATTTCTTGGGAATTACGAAGGGCAGGTTCGCGACAACCTGTTTTTTTGCAGGGCGGGTGTAAATGTAGCTTCGGTTTTAATTGACGGGTCCATTTCTGCTTGTCCCAATTTGCGCGACAATTTTATACAGGGAAATATTTACACGGATAGTTTTAAAGAAGTGTGGGAAACCCGTTATGAAAAATACCGAAACCGAAACTGGCTTAAAATCGGTGAATGTGAGCATTGCGAAATGTTTCGTTATTGCGATGGAAATGGCTTACACCTTCGGGATGAAAAAAACGGCGAACTGCTGTTTTGCCATTTTAACAGAATTAAAAACGGTGAAAATGTTGTTGGAGAATGTTCAACCCTTTAATCTTTCGCCAATAACAGTATTTGAAAGTTGATCATGAAATAATTTTTTGGTTTTCTTAAAGCTTTTCCGTTGAATAAAAATTGGAAAAATCAAAATGAATGAATAGGCAACAAGTAATTTTGCAACATTTCTCCAGAAGGCTCTTATAAAAGAAATACGGCTTCCATCTCTTTCGGTGATTTGCAATTTCATAATCATTTTACCAAAAGTTCCTCGCCATTTTGAAGATTCCATAATGGCACAAACAATCAAATAAAAACTAATCGTAATTAGAAAGAGTAAGAAAAATTCAGAATTAGACATGTTATCTTCGTTTCCGACTGGAAGTGAAACAGCGGCAATAACAAAACCAACATAAAACGTAGGTATTACAGTAATTATTTGGTCGATTACAGATGCCCAAAACCGTTTCCAATTAACACGTTTGTAATACTGTTTCCTCCAGTCAACTTCAACTGCTGTAACAGATTTTTGTTTTTTTGTTTGTGTATCATCTCCAATATTTTGATGTGTAACAACTGTTTGTTTAGGTTTAGAAACTATTTTTTCGGGCTCAATTAGCGGAATAAATTCCTCAGCCGGAAATTCACTGTCTTCAGTTATTTCGGTGCCATTTATTAATTGTTCCGGATTTTCAATTATTATTTCCTGTGAAACTGAAGTTGAAGTTGAAATTGGTTCTGGCTCTTTTTCTTTTGCAACTTCCGGTTTGATTGTGGGTTCCGCTTGCTGCACGTCATCAACACTAAAATCATTTATTGCCTCATAAATATCTTCAACTACTGCCATCAAAGCATCATCTTCACTATTCCAGAATTGCTTGTTATTAAGTGGTTGAAGATTTTTGGGCAACAAAGACAGTTTTTCAAACGGTGTATGTTTCCACATACAGTTGCGAACCAAAATTGGTACTAAAATGGTTTCATTGTTGTTGTACCTTTCCATAACCCTTTGAGTGCGCTCATAAGTTTCATCATCACTAATATAATCGGAACTGATAAGTGCAAGTACAATATCGGCTTCCATTAATTTCTGCTTATATTTAGCTTTGTCTTCGCCAGCCGGGATTTCAAAATCACTGTATATTTCTACCGGAATTTTTGAATTTCGGATTGCAGGGACAAGATACTTCCTGATAGACTGACATTCATCTTCTTCTTCGGGTGCAGCAAGAAAATACACCATTATTTTACTTCTTTTAATAAGCTTCTGCGATTGAGATGTTGCATTCATATCTTGTAATTTTTTTTATAAAGTGATAATCTATTTTATTTGGCTGATTTTGCCGGCATTCTATTTGGCCCTAATATAATCAACTAATTTCTCGATACCAACGGCAATTTCAGTGAATGCCTCATCGCGATTGGCATACTCGGTAACGGGTGTTGCATTGCGCGGAAGTGCCTGCAATTTAGCATAAGGCAAGCTGCTCCATTCACATTTTCGCAGAACGACTGGCACTACATAAGCGTCCCCAATTTCGTGCCGTTTCATCGCTGATGCTAATTCATTGTCCCATATAAAATCGGAAGCATTGAAATCTACACTTATCAAAAGTAAAATGATATTGGCTTTGTTCAATTCACCCATAATAGTTTCGTTCCATTCCTGACCGGCAATCAGTTCCCTGTCGTTCCAGGCTTCTACTTTGCCCGATCGTTTCAACATTTTTAAATACTTGTCGAGCTCCTTTTTCAACTCCTCATCTTCATGGGCATAAGAAATAAAAATGGTAACTTTTGGTTTGACAATATCGGTCATAATGTGATGTTTTTGATTATAACTTTAACTTATCATCATATTAACATTATAATTAAGCATTTGTTTATCAGATAAGTGCTTCACTCAATAATAACAAACATAAAAAAATAGAAATAATTCAACATTCACAATCCTTCAAATTCCCGTCACCAAACTCAAATTGAATTGTTACATGTTCGATATCAAATTCATCGTGTAATATTTTTCGCACCTGACCGTAAATAGGGTTTGTTTCGGAAACCTTCAAATTCTCGTTAAGATTCAAATGGCACTCGAAATGCAAAAGTTTATCGGTCAAATTCCAGACATGTATGTGGTGCACATTTCTCAACCCTTCAATTTTAGTTAAACGCGCTTTTATTTCTGAAATATCAATTTCCGCCGGTGCCATTTGCATAAGAATGGTTACCGACTCTTTTAGTAACTTCCAGGTATGCACCAATAAATATAGCCCGATCAGAATAGTTACCAAAGCATCGACCCAAATGATATTATAAAACCAAATTAATACAGCACCAACAATAACAGCCAGTGAAGTTAGCGCATCACCAAGCAAATGCAGGTATGCTGCTTTAATATTGATGTTTTTGTCCTTTTCGTGTTCAAGAATTAAAACTGAAATACCATTGGCAACCAGACCAAGTAATCCGAGCCAAAACATCCACTTTGGATCAACTGGTTCAGGGTGTAAAAGTCGGTTGACTGCTTCGAATATAAGGTAAATAGAAATTGCAATCAGCGCAACAGAATTTATGAATGCGGCAAGTATTTCGGCCCGTTTGTAGCCAAAAGTCGATTTTAATGTTGAAGGCTTTTGGCTTAAAAATTGTGCAAACCAGGCAAGAATTACCGAAACAGAATCACTCAGGTTATGGATAGCATCAGAAATCAACGCCAAACTGCCAGAAATTAATCCACCAACAATTTGTGCAGTAGTGATTATTAAATTCAGGATAATTATAAATATCAGTTTAGGTGATGAAATCTGGTTTGTATCGTGGTTGTGTGCCATTCTTTTTTTAAACTATAACATTGTTTATTATATTTGGTTTATGTGATTTTTTTAAGGTTTAATTTTAACAAAAATAGCACAATAATGAAAACCTATATTTTAACAATGCTTTTGGCTGGCAGCTTTGCAATTTATTCTTTCGGTCAACTGCCTTTGGGATACTCTTTGCGAACAAATATTGATTTGTATAATTCAAATCAAGCTACATCTGGTGGCATCAATAAAATCCTTACAGAAACTGATATCGAAGGTGCGCCGTTTTTAAACGATGAATTTATTGAGGGATCACTTTACATAGTTCAGAAAATTCAATACATTGAAGACCCCCTTCGTTACAATATATATAACGACAACCTTGAATTTAAAATACCAGCAGAAGAAATTCAAGCACTAGCTACTCCAGAGATAGTTGAAAGAGCTGTAATTGGCGAAACACAAATGGCATATTCGCCTTATTTACAGGCAAATAAAACTAAAAAAGGTTTTTCCATTGTTCTTGAAGAGGGTAAAATATCATTATATGCAAAAACCGAAATCATGTTTAACCCTGCGACAAAACCTGGTGCCTGCAAAGAGCCAGAACCTCCAAAATTTATAAAAAAGTCGGATGAATATTACTTGAGGGTTGGAACAGGACAAGCACGATTAATTTCCAACAAAAAAGATCTGATTGCAGCCTTTCCCGATAATCAATATAAAATGGAAAGTTTTATTTCAAAAAACAAAATCAAAACAAATAAACCTGAAGGATTAAAAGAATTAGTCGTTTACTATAATTCATTGTAACAAAAATAAGGTTAACTAAAAATCATGAAAATATACATTTTAACTTCAATATTAATATTTGGTCTTGTATATCAATCGTTTAGCCAATTCGGCATAAGCTACGAAACGAGGCAAGCCCTTGAACTTTACAATACAAATAAGTTCACCTCAGGAAACACGAAAAGCACGCTTACCGAAGTTGATTATGAAGGTTCACCCTATTTGATGGATGGGTTTATAAATGGCACGATTTATACCAATCAAAAATTTCAGTATGAAGAAATTCCAATGCGTTACAATATTTTTAACGATGAACTTGAATTTAAAACACCCACAGATGAAATATTTGCCCTTGCAACACCTGAAATTGTTGAAAGAGCAGTTATTGGCGATACTATTCTTACCTATATGTCTTATTTACAGTCAAATAAAATAAAAAAAGGATTTTTTGTTGTTTTAAAAGAAGGAAAAGCCTCGCTTTATGCAAAACCTGATGTTACGTATAAAAATGCAACTCCACCTGCGGCATACAAAGATCCTGAACCTGCAAAATTCCTAAAAAAATCCGACGATTATTATATAAGTGTTGGTTCAGAACCGGCACAAATCATTAACAATAAAAAAGACCTTTTTTCTGCTTTCCCTGAGAATCAGGAAAAAATAGAAAAATACATTTCTAAAAACAAAACAAAAACCAACAATCCCGAAAAGTTAAAAGAATTGGTTGAATATTATAATTCATTGTAGTTTATATTTCAAACTGCCCACACGAAGAAATACAAACTGTTCATGCCTTTTCTGAAAATGAGAACTTCGGGAAAGGTTTTCGTTTTTTTTCTATACATGCAACATTAAAATTTTACGTTCGTCATTCATTCAGAAATTAAGATATAGTTTGGAAGCACTTTACGAAAATATTCACCAGGAAATCATTGACCAGTGCAGAGAGGGAAGTCAAAAGGCTCAATTTCGGTTGTACAAATTATATTATAGACCAATGTACAGTGTTTGTATGCGCATGATGAACAACGATGCCGATGCCGAAGACGTGATGCAGGAAGCCTTTTTAAATGCCTTTAATAAAATTGATACATACAAAGGCGAAGTGAGTTTTGGCGCCTGGCTGAAAAAAATTGTAATCAACCGTTCATTGGACTATTTGAAAAAAAGGAAAGTGAAGTTTGAGGAGATAAACTATAAAACACACAAGTTTATCGACCACCAAATGGAGACAAAAGAGGTGAATATGAAGGTGATAAAAGATGCAATCCAGAAATTGCCCGATGGTTACCGCGTAGTACTGAGTTTATATTTGATTGAAGGATATGATCATGAAGAAATTAGCGAAATACTTGGAATCAGTAACTCAAACTCACGAACGCAGTTTTTACGGGCTAAAAACAAATTGAGGGAGATTTTGAAAGACATGGAAGTATTTTCATACAATTGACAAAAATGAAAGCAAAAGATTACATAGAAGAAATTATAGAGAACAACCTGAAAGAGTTGAACGACTTCGAGCCAAAAGAAGGCCATTTCGATAGGTTTCAGGCCAAATTAAATGCTCAGAAAAAGAAGAAAATAATCACTTTAAATGTGGTTTGGAAAGTTGCAGCGGCTGTGGTTTTTATATTGTTGACGGTAAATCAGGCGAACATATATTTTTCGCCGGAAAAACAAAATGGAGTTATTTCAGAAAATAACACCGATTTCACACTTGCTTCGGTTTCGCCAGAGTACAAAGAGGTTGAGTTTTATTACACAAATGCGATAAATGTTGAGTTAAACCAGTGGAATTCAATGGTAGCCGATGGTTTTATTTCGCAAGAAGAGCAAGATTTGCTGGACAATGAAATGACCGAATTTGAAACACGGTTTAAAAACCTCCAATTAGATCTCAAAGCAAATCCCAACGATGAACGTGTGATAAACGCAATGCTTGAATATTACCAGGCAAAACTTGATATTATCAATATGATTGTGAGCAAATTACAGGAAGTTAAACAACAAAAAAACATAAGTCATGAAAACAACATTTAAAATAACATTATTAATGATCCTGCTTATTGGATTAGGGACAGGCAATACAGTGTCGGCAATTGAAAAAACAAAAAAATACCATGAATCGTGGGCTGCGAGAGGGGTTGAAACACTCAACATTTCAAACAAGTTTGGTGAAGTGAAATTCAAAAACGAAGGCGGGAGCGAAATCACAATCGACGTGCTTGTAACAGTTGAAGCATCAAACGAAAGCAAAGCAAATGATCTTTTAGATAAAATCGATGTGGAATTCGGTAAAAACGGTAGCACGGTAAAGGCAGAAACTTCGATTGAAAATAATTTTAGGAGCAATCGCGAATTCAGCATCGATTATGTAATCAATGTCCCGACCAACAAAAACCTGATTGTTTCGAACAAATATGGGAATACAGTTGTGAATAAATTAAATGCCAACGGCGAATTTGATATCCAATATGGGAATATTTCGGCAAATGAATTGGTTGCGCCCAACAACGGAAAAATGAATATCAACCTTGCTTATGGTAAAGGGAACATTGTAACAACGGGCGATATCAATATCGATATAAGTTACTCGAACATAACTTTGGGAACAATTATCGATTTGCAGCTTGAATCAAAATACTCTACCGTTGAATTTGAAAAAGGACGCGTAATCCAAATCGATTCGAAATATGACAAATTCAGTTTCGGAAAAGTGAAATCGGTAACTGCAACAACAAAATACAGCAACCTGAAAATTGATTATCTGGCAACAAGTTTGAAAATTGAAAGCGGTTACGGTGGTGTGAAAGTAAATGAAATTGCACCCGATTTTGATTCGGTTTCCATTACAAATTCATACGGTCAAATTTCGCTCGGGCTTAACAAAGCAAGCTACACAGTTGATGCCTCCTGCAATTATTGCGGTATCTCCTACCCTGAAGAAAAATTTAAAGGAAACAGCATGAAAGAAAATACAAGTTTCGAGTTGAAAGGGAAAGTCGGTTCAGCCGGTGGCGGAACGGTAATGATAAGAAGCAGGTACGGTGAAATAAAACTGGGGGAATGAAGAAATGCGAGAATGATTTTGAAGAAAATTAAAAATCGGTTTATGGGAATGTAGGCCGGTTTTTTGCTTTTGGACTTTTCCTATTTCAACTTCGCATAAAAACCCAATTTATACAAATCAAACAAAAAAAGACCTGGATTGCTTCCGGATAAATTTCTTTCGATAAAACGGTGGCTCAAATTGAAAAACAGTCTCAAAAAAACCGGCGGCAAAAATTTTGTTATTCGATAAAAATGATTCAGGAAGTTTACTTGTTGAACAAAAACCATATCGCCTGCCACCAATTGTGTTTCAATCATAAAAAGGCTTTTAAGCGCTGTTCTTGTTTTCTCGATAAAAACTGTTGAATCTTCCAATCCTGTGTGTTCAAGCGGATTATCGATATGAAAAATTTCAATGCCGGCCCTGAATAAATCATAACCCAACAATGTATCTTCGTGTCCGTAATTTTTAATATCCTCGCGAAAATGTGTTTTTATAAATACCGATTTTTCAATCAAAAAGTTGTTTGAAGTTATTATAAAACCTTTTTGGCTGTTCCGTTCTTTTGCAAAAATGGCTTCGCGGTTTGTACCATAAAACCAACGCAAATATTTTTCTGGCTCACTTGGTTTATGTTTGTTGTAGGTCGTTCCACCACATAAAACCCGGTTTGGTTTTATATTGTCAACAAAGTTTTTGATATAATTTGAATCAACCGGAATCGAATCGGCATCAATAAAAATCAAATATTGGAATTTTGAATCAAACCCCATTTTATTACGGATAGCTGAACGACCCAGATTTTTCTCAAGCTCAACATATACAACATTTGGGATATCAGAAATCCGACGGTTTTTCAATTTTATTTCATTTGCCGAAACGTCATCATAAACCCTGATTTCAAATTGGATTTGCAATTTTTCCGCCTGGGACGAAAGTTGTGCAACTAAATCGCCAATCTCGTAATTATATACCGGAATATTTATCGAAAGCATTTTAAGTATTTACTATTTTATAATTTACTATTTACAATTCAATGTCGCATAGTTATGACTTACAATACTCAACAATTCATTTGACATTATATTTTTTCCTTAT
>JBBQPP010000145.1:0-8061 GCA_038217255.1 Bacteroidales bacterium
TTATTGAAATCGGTAAATGGAGAACTTTCAGGAACACTGCCAAAAACTTACAACCTGATTGAAACAACCTGGAAAACGTGGAAGGCAATGTATCCTGCCTCAAGAGTGGTTTCCACAAATACAGGTTTCAACCGAAATTATTGAAACTATCCTTACGGCAGTTATAAAACAAGTAGAAATTTGATTTTCCCGGTGAGCAATACCGATACCCGGCTCCATGATAAAGAAAGGGTTCTGGGAGTAATCATAAATGGAAATGCTGCAGCTTTTACTTTCGAAAGCTCTTCTTCAACAAACAAGTTGGTAAACAAGGATTTTGAAAGTACAAAATTAGTGGTTCTTAAAAATACCAGTACAAATTTTATGCTTGCATTTAATCGGCTTCTCGCTGATGGTACTTTATTAAGTTTTGAAGCAATTCAGGATGAATCACCACTTATTTTACTTGACAACGAAGGAACAAAATGGGATGTTTTTGGCAGGGGAATTAGTGGCCCGCGCAAAGGTCAAAAACTTGAAACAGTTCCTCAAATGATGGGATATTGGTTTTAATTTGCAGCATTCTATCCTAAAATAACACTTTTCTGAAACCACTGATGGAAATTATATTGTTTTTATCAATGCCGATGAAAAAAAGTGGAGCTGGAACGTGTTTTCATCCAAATTGACGGCGGCACATTCTGGTTCCCAAAAAATTGCCAGAGTTGAAGTTCATGCAAAAATACCCGAAGCAAATCAACTTGTAGTTGAGGTAATTAATCCTTAATTGAACAAAATTGTGGCTTGTCATTTAATGAGTAGAAGCGGAGAAAAAATTGGGCCTGATTTGACCAATGAATATATGAGAAACCGATCAAAACAGTGGTTAATTGCGCAGATTACAAATTCCAAAGCGCATTACCCAAATTCTGTAATGCCCAATTATACTATGCTTAGTACAGAACAGTTAGGTAATTTGGCGGAATACCTGAACAGTGCCCATCCGGAGGGAACTAAAACGTCCACTGACTCTTTGTCGACAGTTGCTTCCGCCAATACTAAAATATCTGCTGACAGCCTCGTCGACTACACAAAAATGAAACTGCAAAAACTGGGAGCTCCCGAAGAGGCTGCGTCCATTATTGGAAATGTGGTTGTCGGCAGGAAGTTGTTCGTAAATAATTGTGCCTCATGTCACGGCGTGGACGGAAAAGGCGGAGAACCAAATTACGGTTCAAAATTTGGTGTTGTGCCTGCTTTAAATCCGGTTAACAATGCTTTGTTTAACAAAGAGCCACAGCAATTTGCAGATAACATAGACAAGTTTATCCAGCATGGCTCAGTACCAAACGGTTCAAACCCTGCCCTGAAAATGTTTGATTATGGAGATTCGTATAGTTTGACACAGCCGCAAATTGCAAATATCGAAGCATTTATTCTTAGACTGAATCACGTGAACCGGGCACAGATTGAATCGCCAAACTCTGCAAAAATGTTTTTCTACATCGCTTCAATTCTTTACCTGGTATTAATGTTATTGTTAATCTTTTTTTGGCATAAGGCCAAAAGAATCAACATGAGTTAGATTCCTGGAAATTCCAAATAATCCAGCTTTCAGAAGCTGGATTATTTGGAAACCAAATTCATTTTATTTAGCAACAGATCGAAGATATTCAAGTACTGATCGGGTCTGCTCTTGGTTTAAGGCAGGATTAGGCATGGGAATATTGTTATATTCTTTTAGCAGCTTTTCCATTACCGGATCGTTTTTTTGCATTTGTGCAGTGTTCAAAAGCAAATTCATAATAAATTCAGGTGTGCGTTGCTTGGTTATGTCCCCCAATGGCGGACCAACTTTTTTTTGGTTCATTTCATGACAAACGCTGCATTTGGTATTGAAAAGAGTTTTCCCTTCTTCAACCATTTTATTGTTAATGGGACCAAGTTTAACATTTTTTATGGGACCAATTCCAAGATCCTTGTCATGTGGATTCTGATAATCTGCTGAAATAATTTTATCGGGAGCCGTAACTGACGTTATTACTGTATTTGAATTGCTTTCGTCTATTAACAGGGCACCACTGGCAAGAAATGAGGCAGTTGCCAGTGATAAAATGAGATACAAATAAATATTTTTCATAATAAATTGAATTTATAATATAATTAAAAGTTAATCCAGGCTAAAAGGTACAACGTATTATTGTTGGAAGCACTTCTTCCTGAGCCATCATAGTTGGACGAGCTGCCATCGAATTTATTGAACATGGTGTATTGGATAGTAAATCGTGTATTGTACCAGGGCATATATCCAAGTTGTGCAATTATCCCATTGCTGTCGGGTTTGCCTGTCAGGCTTTCAACAACATCCGTATCCTGGCTTCCCCATAAATTAAAGTAACCTAACGTTGCCCCTAATCCATTTTTAAAATACAGGTTTCCATCCATTTTAAAGGAGTTAAAATTTAGCTTCCCTGAAGTTGACCCTGAAACATTGCGCTTTTCCGTTTCATTAATAAATGAAGAGTGCAGAGAGAAAAATCCAATGGTTAAACTCCGTTGATACTGAAAATCGAAACCCAAATCGGTATATTCGTCTGTATTGCCACTGATACCATTTAAATATTGTTTGGAAGAAATGCCAAAAGTTCCAATTTCGATAAAATCTTTCGACCAATCATGTTGTAATGCCAGCCGCCAATAAGGGGAAACTCCTTTAATAACCATTGAACTGCTGTTGTCTGCCGGGTTGGACGCCCCTTGTTGTGCCGACCTGTACAAGGTAAATTCAGTATATAGTAAATTATTAAATAAAGAGTATGCACCCAGCCCGGCAACCTGCGCCCCCAAATTTTCAATTAAAGTGGATTTTGCTGGCCCAGGTCCTGCATCTGACGAGGCGAATGGAAAACCCCATGCGGGAGTCGAATTCCAAAGATCCTGTACTGTTGGGTTATTGTTTAATGTAAGACCGTAAACCATGCTCTTCGAACCAATATTTGCTTGTTCGGCAAAGCGTATATCCGTATTATCCATTCCGAAACTTTGCCCATCGTACGTTATCTGGATAAAGGTACCTATGTGTGGAGTTACCTGTCCGGCAAAAAACACACTTAATTGCTGAGGTAAAGTAACAGAATTGTTTTGCGTGCCTTCGACATCTTTAGAGATGTGTGTGAATGAAGATTGCACCATTGCTGAAACAGGCAATGAACTGAGTAAATCCAGTTTTACAACTTTGCCACTGTCTTCTTTGGCTTGAATCGTTGGTACTGTAGTCATAGTGTACCCGTTAAGTTTGAATGACCTCCCAAAGGAAGTAAGTTCCGGAAACGATGTATGGCACGCTGTACACGACATTCCTGTTTGCCGCGCAAAACTGGGTATTGCCTCAGCCCTGCTTACACCCATTATCAGAAGAAAGAGAACCAAAATTCTGTAACTGAACATGAATGTTTTTGTGGGTTCACAATTTTTCGAAGTCCGTTCAATTACGTAATACTTTGTAGATTTTAATACTATTTTCATAATTGTAAAATTTAATAATGACTATAAAATTAAGAGTATAATAAAGTTACCTAAGTTTTAAAAGTATTCTTTTGGCGTTGTAATCATGACTTCTCTTTTTTTGCAATTAACAATCAATCATTTTTATTTTGAATCTTTATTTGCAGCATCCTGCAGGTATGCTGTAATTGAGTTTATTTCAGATTCCGGAAGGCTTGGCAGATTAAATTCTTTCATATGTTTGAGCATCCGTTCCACTACAACAGGCCATTGTTTTGCAGTATGTTGATATGGGGAAGGCAGGGCATGACATTTTGAACAGGTTTTTTTAAATTCTTCTATAGCACCGGATGTTGAAACAGGCAGTTCATTTTCCTGTATTGTTTTTAGACTATGGTTTTGTAAATGTGAAAGTATTAGTTTTTGTTCAGATTGGGATGGAACCTTTGCGTTCATTATCCCCATAGGCATGTTTCTATTTCCCATCATTCCTCCTCTCATTCCGCCCATCATTCCTCCTCCAGATCCCAGGTGATCCGACTGTCGCATATACAACATCATCTTCCTCATAATTACTTTCCAGTCTGATGCACTATGACCGGCAGGATATGGTATTCCATGACACTGGGAACAGTACATAATGGTCAGTTTAGCGCCATCTGAATTTGAAGCCGGCATATCATCCTGCTGTATTCCTTTTGGCATTAATAATAAAGAATTGGGCCAGGAACTTTCATCGGAAGTCTTGTTCTGACAACTTGCAGAGAGAGCAGTAATAATAATTAGTGAAAGCATTATATAGGTTTTGTTCGATGACAAGTTAAAAGTCATAGTAATCAATTTTAAGGTTTTTATTTTGTAATTGCAATTTTTAACCGCTAAATAATATTTACATATCTACGAATGAAACGACTTATAGTTGTAACACAGTCAGATATCATGTAACATAAAAACAATAGCTAATCTGAAAAGTTAAATTATTTATACCCTATGTTCATTTAATTTGGGTTTGACTATAAATTTAAAACAATTTCACAACTACTGGTTTAGTAATTTTTTTAAAAAAAGTGTCAGGTTTCATTTTCCCATCGACTATATAAATAATTAAAAGTATTAATATCTAAAATTTCACGTTATGAAAACAATTTTTACACTTTCTTTTTTACTGATTCTTTTTACAGTAAATGCACAATTGGTAATTACCGATAAATCGGTTTTTAGAACAGCAGATCAAATGTTATTTGCTAACGAACTATTTTTAAGTGGTGAACCCTTCGCCGAAGAACTCGGATACAATTTAGACGATCTCGACCCGATGGTACCCAATTCTCCTGATTCTATTGCTTACGCAACCGGAATCGAAGGTTATGAATATTCGCGTTACCTGCTTGGGAATGTCGTTTCTCGTTCAGGAATTGGGCTGCACATGATGTGGGCACCCGTTTTAGGTCAGATGGCGGCAATGCTTCCTGATAGTGTTGATGGTAAGTTTACCGGTGGCATGGTAAACGGTTTTAAGGAAGACGACGAAATGATGAGGATGATGATGCATTTTGGAATGATTGCCAATCAAATGGCTCCCGGGCATCCTTTCCCGCAATTTGCTGAATTCGAATCGGGAGATCCGCATTTGCCACAAGTTGTTGCACCCGATTTTGCAATGGACTTTGCTACACTGCGCTGGGATCGATCCAAAATGGATAAAACTTTGAATCTCGCGGCAATGGGTCAGTCGATGTGGAAACAATATTTCTGGGCGCAAGATATGTTAGGCGCTTTTCACGATGCCGACGACAATGGAATTGATGCCGATGGTTTGATTTCACCCGATTCTGTAGGTTCAATTCATTTCGACCCGTCAAACAATGTTTTTTATGGCGGAAACAACCTCGATGGATTTATTGGGCAGGTACTTACTGCTGAAAGCATTAATAAAGTTGCATTTGTACTAAATAAACTGGCTTATAATGGTGACACACTTGGAAAGGTTGATCCTGCCACTTACGACCCTGCAAACGGAGTGGTGTATTTTCCTCACCGTGTTGCGGTAACTGAGGGTATAGTGCATGAAACAATGCCACCCAAACCAACAGCTTTTGCAGTTACCGATGCATCAAGTCATATCTTCGACCAGGTTTCGTTTTTGCTGGGTACATTAAGTTTTAAAAATATGATGGATCCCTCGATAAACGATGCAGCACATTTTGCTTATCACGAGGTTTTTGATGGCGACCCGTTTCCCGCTCCAATGTCAGTTTCGGGAATGATGGGACCATACGATATGATGGCAGGTGCAAGCATGGTTATTTTCAAAAATTTATTGGCTATGCATTTTAATCAGGCTGAAGGCACATTTGTCGATGTTTCGAATTTAAATGGCGGTGCTGTTGTATTAGGTACCGATGTTACTTCTACCAATTTAGCTTACGTTTTACTTGCGCTTTCGAATATGGCAAACGAATTTGCCGGAACTCCACTGGAACAAATGGCTATTGATGCAGTAAATGCACAAGCCGCATTCATTTTGGCGAAGTTGAAAAACGAAGATGGCGGTTTTGCTAACGGATATTCTGTTGGAACAGGCGCCGCGTCGTCGGCTAAAACCGCAGTGGCACAAGCAGCGGTTGCTCAGGGTTTGTATGCTGCATATAAACTTACAAATAATGACGATTATCTTGCTGGGGCAAATGATGCATATCAGTATTTAATCGACAATTTTTATGTTCCTGAATTAATGGTGTTCCGCACTGAAATGGGAAATAATACCGCCGTGTATTCACCTTTTAACCTGGCAATTTTAGCAGGTGGTTTGCGGGAAGCTGCATTAACAGGGGGCAAAGTCGATGCCACGTCAATTTATGTTCGCTTTTTCAATAAAGTGTATAACCCCATGTTGCTTGCCGAAGCCGAACCAAGTGGTGAATCGGGCAACGATTCTGATGGTGATGGAATACCATACGTGGCTGGCGGAAACATGCCAACGGTTTTTGCTGCTGAAGCGCAGTTTACAATTCAAGTTACCAGTGTAAACGATGGATTATCGGCAGAAAGCAATTTTAAAATCTATCCAAATCCGGTAAAAGGAAATGCTACAATTGAATTTGCTAATACGGGAAATGATGTTCGGTTGTCGGTATTTAATATTGCAGGAAGTGAGATTCAGGTAATAAAAGAACATGGTAACTTACAAAAAAGCAACATTATTCGCTGGAATACAGAGACATTACAAAATGGAATTTATCTGGTGCGTCTGGTTCAAGAAAATGGAAATTCAACTACTCGAAAAGTTGTTGTAAACAGATAACAAAGAATTAATCTAAAAAATGGCTATTGCATATAATGTGGCAGTCATTTTTTAATAAAATGTGTCAGGTTCTAATTTCCTGGCGACTATAAGATTATAAATATCAAATCAAAAAAAAATAATAAAATGACAAAAATAGCGATTGTAATTTTTGACGATACCATTACGGTTGAAGCATTGGGGAAAGTATCGAATGCATTTATGCTGGCACTCGAAGCTCTTGAAAACAAAGACAATTTAAAAATTATTTTTGAAGGTGCAGGTACTAAATGGATTGGAGAACTGGAAAAAGAAGACCACAAACTTCATCAACTCTATGCGGGTTTAAAAAATCATATTACAGGTGTGTGCGATTACTGTGCACAGGCATTTGGCGTAAAAAGCCAGGTCGAAAAAGCTGGATTGCCACTGCTTTCGGAGTTTAAAAAACATCCCAGTTTACGAAGCCTGTTTGCCGACGGGTACAGCGTAATTAATTTTTGAAAAAAATAAAAAAAATTGTCAGGATGAATAAACGTCTGCGACTATACAGGCAATAAAGACAAAAAAGTTCTTTTTTAATAAATTAAAAATTTAAAATCATGAAAAATTTAAAAACAATTCTCACAAGCGTGGTTTTTATCATGCTGTTATCAGTTACTGCATTTGCAGGTAATGGTTCGAAAGTAATTGCTGTTGTAAACAAAGCCGATTGGTGTCCGGTCTGCGAGAAAAACGGGATGCGTGCCATGGAAACCTTCAAGGAAAATAACAAGGACATGGCCATCCAATTTGTGGGCAATGACCTGACCAACGATGAAACAAAAGCCAAATCGGCTGCGGAACTCAAAAAAGTAGGATTAGATAAAGCAATGGCCGAATACAAAGGAACTGGTGTTGCTTATTTTTTCGATGCCGATTCAAAAAAATTGATTAACAAAGTTAGCGTTGCAAAATCGAACGAAGAACTTGCCGAGGCAATGGAAACCGCTAAAAAGAGCGCTGAATAAGAAAAAAAATTAATGTTTAACCAAAGGCGGAATCAACAGTTCCGCCTTTTTTATAAAAAATATTATGGCAAAAGAAATAACAGTAAGCAACTTCGAGGAAGTGGTGCTGCAATCAAAACAACCGGTAATGGTGGATTTCTGGGCACAATGGTGTGGTCCTTGTAAGGCCATCGGGCCAATTGTGGAAGAGTTATACAACGAATATGAGGGCAATGCAGTTGTAGGGAAAGTGTATGTTGACACAAACCAGGAACTGGCTGTAAAATATGGAATTATGAATATTCC